>NZ_JAVRBF010000146.1:0-3360 GCF_032436805.1 Streptomyces sp. P17
GTTGCTTTTCGTGACTGTGCGTGGCTCCCCGCGCCCCTGAGGTGCGTCAGCGTGCCCTTCTTCCCGGCAGGAACGTGAACACCGCTGCCCCCAGCAGCACCGCCGTACCCGCCACCAAGCCCAGCGCCTTCAGCGCGCCGTCGTTCTCCGCGCCCGTCTCCGCCAAGCCACCGTCCGGGGTCGTACCGCCGCCTGTCGTGGTGGAGCCGCCTGTGGAGCCGCCGCCTCCCGACGCCCCGCCCTCCTGCTCCGTGGTGTCCAGGGTCAGCGACACCTCCGTCTTCTCCGGTGTGCAGGTCGTCGTCGTGCCCAGGGCCTCGATGGTCAGGACGCCCGGGGAGAGGGTCGACTCGCCGCTCGCGCCCGGCTTGTAGGTGCCCTTGAGGTCGGGGATCTCGATCGGGTCGCCCGACTTGATGGGCTCGGCGTTGGTGGGGCCCTCCACAGGGACCGTGCCCTTGTCGGCACCGCCCAGGGCCACCTCCATCGACGGTTTGACCGAGTCCGCCGGGATGTCGGCGGGGCTGTCCATCACCGACTTCTTGAACTGGACCGTGAGGTCGAAACTCCCGCCGTTCCTCTTCGCGTCGATCTGGACCGGCGAGGTCGCGTTCTTGTCACCGATGGGGGTCTTGCAGGCGTAGGGGACCTGGACCTCCTTGCCGGTGAAGTCGGTCTGGCCGCCGCCGTCGCTCTCGGAGGGCGAGACCGTCGGTGAGGGGCTCGGCTGCTGCGACGGCGGCGGTGAACTCCCGTCCCCGGCCGTCACCTTGATCGTCGCCGCTGGCTTCACCGCCTCTTTCGGCGTGCACTTCGTGTCCGTCGACATGGCGTTGATGGCGTACGCGTCCGGCGTCAGCGTCACCTCGCCGGGCGTCGACAGCTTCAGCTTGCCCTTCATGTCGGACAGCACCATGTCCCCGCCCTTGGGGATCGCCGGGTTCTCCCGCGGCCCCTGCATCGCGATGTCCGCGGTCTGCGCGCCCGCCGCCTTGAGCGTGCCGCTGGGCTGCACCGAGTTCGCGGGCAGGTCGATGAGGTCGGGGTTCTTGGAGGCAGCCTGGACGAACTTCCAGACCACCTCGACCTCGTCGCCCGCCTTCGCCGTCTCCGGCGCGGTGATCTCCACCTTCGTGGTGCCCTGCACCGGCGGCAGCCCGGAGATGTCGGGCGGGACGCACTCCGTCGCATACGCCACCTCCGCCGCCCCGGCCGGGCCGGCGGCCAGGCCCAGCAGCAGGACGGCCGCGACGACCGGTATGACTCTCCTTCGCTTGCTCACGTAGGTCCCTTCCTGGTGGGAGTCGTAGGACTCGTCGGGCTGTCGTCGTGCGGTGCGGAGAGCCGACCGGCCGTTCCCGGATCGGAGTCCGGGGTGAACCACGGCAGAGTCGAGGACATCGAGTGCCTGGCCTCCTCGCGGGGCTTCAACCCCGGCAGACGCAGGGCGAGTTCGGGCAGGCGCAGCCCGCCGCGGCGGACCCGCGGGCGGGGCCGCACCCGGTCCACGACCGCCATTCCGGCGCGGAACAGCGCGGCCGGGACGACCAGGCAGACCAGGATCCAGAACAGCGTCACGCCCCAGGGGCGGCCCACGCCCCAGGGCTGTTCGGCCATCACCTTCCCGCCGTACTTCAGCGAGACGGTGTAGCCGCCGTGCGCCCCGGCGGCCAGTTCGACGGGCAGCTCGATACGAGCCTTCCCGCCGGGCCGGATCGTGCCGCGCCACTGCCGTTCCTGCCACTCGGGGGCGAACACCCCGTGGGAGGTGCCGACTTGGAAGACGGGGTTCTTCACGGCGGAGGTGCCGACATTGCCGACGGTGAAGACCAGGGTGCGGGCGGGCGGGGCGCCGAACCAGGTCAGCAGGCCGCTGGAGCCGTCGAGACGGGTGCCGGTGAGGATGGACAGCCGCCCGCCGGAGGCGTCCGCGGGCAGCGGTTCGAACGCGTGCCCGGCCACCTGGAAGACGACGTCGGCCTCGGCCTTCGCGCCCTGGACAGTGGCCACATGGACCACGCACGGACACGGCACCGGCGGTTCGGCCACCGGAAGTCTCCGGCTGAACCGGCCCTCGGCATCGGTCGTCACGGCCCGGCCGTCGGCGTTGGCGCAGGAGTTGGTGCCGCCGGTCACGCCCGTGGACGGCACTGCCTGCCCGCAGATCAGGATCATCAGCAGCGCGTCGGGCCGCCAGCCCTCCCCGCTGACGGTGACCGAACCGCCCGTCCCCGCCTGCGTCTTGGAGACCTTCACGGTGGGCGGATCGGCGGCCGAGGCGGGCGCCACCGACAGCGCCAGCAGCAACAGCACGAGCAGCGCCGAGATCCGCACCTTGCCGTTCACTTCAACGCTCCTGTCAACTCGACGTCCACATCAGCCGGTTCGGCCGCTTCCCCGGGACGGCGCCTGCGACGTCGTACGAGGAAGAAGGCGGCGGTCGCCACCGCCCCCGCGCTCCCGGCCACCGATCCCCACGGCACGAACCGCGCCGAGGTCTCCGCCGTGTCGTACGCCCCTCCCCCGGCGGTCACCGTCAGCCGGACGTCGGCCGTGTCCAGGGACGGGCGGTCGGGCCAGGGTTCGGTGAGCTTCGCCCGGCGGCCCGGGGCGAGTTCGACGGGGAGGGTGCGGGCGGGGCGGTTCAGGAGCGGGCCGAGGATGCCGTCGGCGCGTACCGCGAGGCGGGGTTCGAGGGTGGTCGTGCCGCGGTTGACGATCTCGTACGAGATGCCGCTGCCGGTGACCTTCACCCGCTCGACCGTCAGCGCCGACAACCGCGGGACCCTGGCGCGCAGATGGAGGGCGACCGAGTCGGAGCTGCCGCCCGGGCCGCGGGCGACGATGTCCGCCGTGCGGTCGGCGTCGGGGACGGTCACCGTGAAGGGGACGTCGGCGCGGGTGCGGGCCGGGACGCGGACCTCGGAGCGGGCGAAGGCGACCCGGGCGCCGGTGGCGGACAGCCGGACGGTGACCGGCTCACCGCCGCGGTTGGTCACCGACGCCGTGTCCTCAAGGACCGCCCCGGGCGCGCCCTCGGCGTAGAAGGAGGGGCGCCCGCCGCCGGACGGCGCGACGGACCAGCCCCCGGCGGCGGCCGCGGGCGGGGCGGCCATCAGCAGGAGCAGCAGGGCCGGGGGCAGAACGGGCAGAGCGGACAGGACACGGCCGGTCAGCGACATGGGCGGCTCCAACGGTGGTACGAGGGTGTCAGCGGCGTACCGTCTGGTTCCGCCGCGTCAGCCACAGCGCGCCCGCCGCGCCCGCGAGCAGCACCGTGCCGGGTGGTACGAGGGTGTCAGCGGCGTACCGTCTGGTTCCGCCGCGTCAGCCACAGCGCGCCCGCCGCGCCCGCGAGCA
>NZ_JAVRBF010000147.1:0-3345 GCF_032436805.1 Streptomyces sp. P17
GCCTGACCCCCCCCCGGTGGGGCACCTCACCCCCGCCCTCGCAGGGGTGCCGCACCCCGGCCCGCCCGCCGGCCCGGTCGACCCGGGCGGGCGGACGGGGCTCACGCCCGGCGGGACATTCACTCAACATGCCGATGCGGACGGGGCTCACGCCCGGCGGGACATTCACTCAACATGCCGATACCTATGGGGAGATGAGCGACAGAGTCCCCTTGGGATGTGGGCTCGCGCCCGTACTTCCAGCGCGTCCCCGAGGGAGCTCGTCTGAACGCTGCACTCATCGTGACGGTGCATCTCTGAGCAAGTACGCCCCGAGTTCGGGTACATCGGGCGCGGCGCCCGCACCCTTCTGGCGGACGCATCTGTACCGTCTCGGCACGCTCACCCCACCGCAGCCCCGCCCCGAGGGCCAGGGTCGCATCACGGGCCCGCACGACCATGAGCAAGTCGTGCACTGGTGCCGGGAGTTCTGCGTCGACGTCGGGGAGCAGTCCTCCATCGACTTGATCGACGCCGGCTCCTGGGCCGACTCGCGTTTCGGCGACCGGCACTTCACGTTCTGGCAGACCCCGGACGGCACGCCCGTTTCCATGGCGGCAGCGACCACGCTGGGCGGCGGCATGGTCCGGGTGGACCCCCGTCTACACCCCCGCCCACCTCCGGGGGAACGGTTACGCGGGAGCCGTGACGGTCGAGGTGAGCAGGGCGGCGCTGACCGCGGGCGCAACCGACGTCGTCCTGTTCGCGGACCCGGCCAACCCCACCAGCAACGCCCTCTACCAGCGCATCGGATACGTCCATGTCGCCGACTTCGCGGGCTACAAGTTCTCCTACGGCGCAGCAGAAGCCGGAAGCTGAGGGCGGCGTCCTGGGGTGCGGGCCGCTCAGTCCCAGAGCGGATAGGACTGGGTCTGCGAGAACCGCTCCGGCCGGCTGTCCGTGTACACGAGGGTGATCCGGGTGTAGTGCGAGACCTGAGGCCGCTTCTTCCAGGGCTTCGGATGGTCGAGGCGTACGGTCACCGGGTATGCGTGGAAGCGGCCGGCCGCACAGTACGGCTTGCAGTCATTGACCCAGTTCACCCCTTCGGCCCGCGCCGAATCCGTGCCCCACCGGGACCAATCCAGCGAGGCCAGGCGGCTGTTGCCGTCACCGCAGGCGAGCATGAATTCGGACGGACGCACCTGCGGGTGCCACAGACAGTCGACGAGGACCGGAAGACCGACGCCCTGCTGTGCGGTCTGCGCGGCGGGGGCCGGTGCCGAGCTCGCCGCAGGCGGCGTGCCTGCCGCGGCGAGGGCGGCGACCGCGAAGAGCGAGAGCGTGGTCGTGAGTGCGCGTATGTGCATGGCCGTTCCCCGCTGCCGCTCGACGACGGATGTCCCGGAATCGACGCTACGACCGGGGGCCTGAACGCACCACTCGAACGGAGTAGTGCGCCGTCGGTTGAGCGAGGCATGTCACTGCGCCTTCCGCCGACCAGCGCGTCTGTGCCGCGGAATCCGCGCCTCAGCGTCCGAGCGGCTGCACCCGCCGTCAGCGGCCCTTGCGTACCCGGGCCGCCGCGCGGGCTTCCGTGGTCTTGCGAGCCTCGGCGGCCTTGCGTGACTCCTTCGCGGGGCGGCCCGTACGGGAGCCGAGACCGCGGAACGGCACGTTGCCGCCGCTGTTCTTCACCGCGGTCGGCGGGCGCTTCGCGCCGGTGATGGCAGTCAGCGTCGCCTCACCGGAGCGCACCTGCGTGACCGTCGGCCGGATCCCGGCGTCGGACATCATCCGGTTCACGTCGCGTCGCTGGTTGGGGGTGACCAGGGTGACCACGATCCCGGACTCCCCGGCGCGTGCCGTGCGCCCGCCACGGTGCAGGTAGTCCTTGGCGTCGGCCGGCGGGTCGACGTTGACGACGAGGTCGAGCGTGTCGATGTGAATGCCCCGAGCGGCGACATTGGTGGCCACCAGCACGGTGATCTGACCGTCCTTGAACTGGCCGAGGGTGTGCGTACGCTGCGGCTGCGACTTCCCGCTGTGCAGGGCACCGGCCCGTACGCCGCTGGCCCGCAGGTGACGGGTGAACTGGTCCACGCCGGCCTTGGTGTCCAGGAACATCAGTACCCGGCCGTCCCGCGCGGCGATCTCGGTCGCGGTCGCGTACTTGTCGGCGGCGTGGATGTTCAGCACATGGTGTTCCATCGTCGTGACCGAGCCCGCCGCCGGGTCGACCGAGGCGAGAACCGGGTCATGAAGGTAGTTCCGCACCAGCTGATCGACGTTTCGGTCGAGCGTGGCCGAGAACAGCAGCCGCTGCCCGTCGGGGCGCACCTGGTCCAGGATATCGGTGACCTGCGGCAGGAAACCCAGGTCGCACATCTGGTCCGCCTCGTCCAGCACCGTGATCCGCACCTGGTTCAGGTGGCAGTCGCGGCGCGACACCAGGTCGGTCAGCCGCCCCGGCGTGGCGATGACGACGTCGGCTCCGGTCCGCAGCAGGGCCTGCTGCCGGTTGATCGACAGCCCGCCGACGACCGTCGCCAGTCGCACATTGAGTGTCTGCGCGTACGGGGCCAGCGCGTCGCTCACCTGCTGTGCGAGTTCCCGGGTGGGCACCAGGATCAGCGCGAGCGGCCGCTTCGGCTCCGCTCGCAGACTGGCGGTGCGGGCGAGGAGCGCCAGCCCGAAAGCCAGCGTCTTGCCGGAGCCGGTCCGCGCGCGGCCGAGGACATCGCGGCCGGCCAGCGCGCCGGGCAGGGTAGCCGCCTGGATCGGGAATGGCGCCGTCACCCCAAGGCCGGTCATCGTCTCCATCAGCTTCGACGGGAGCCCGAGGGCGTCGAAGGACGCGGCCGGAGGCAGACTCGGGGACACCGTCCGCTGCGGTGTACCAGCACGGGGGAGCCCAGAGGCCGACGGCTTCGCGTTCATGGGGAACCTTCCTGATCAGGCGCCCCGGAACGATCCGGGGCCCGTACCCCCTTGGTACGGGCCCCGGCGAATTCGAAGCGAACCCCCATTTTACCAGCGGGCGCCCGGATGCCCGTTCGTCCGGCCGTCTGCGCACCCGAGGCCAGGGGGCGACACCCACATCTGAACGGTCAGGGTTTCGCCCCCGGCGAGGATGAGGCGCTCCGGCCGGGCGGCTACGGCGGTGGAGGGCCCGTCGCCGGTGGAGGTGGTGTACAGCGCGCAGAAGACGAAGCACCCGCCCGGCACGAGCGCGTTCGTTGCGGCGGATCAGCAGCTGCCGACTCCCGGGGCGGGGGTCGGCGAGGTCGATGACTGCCCAGTCGTAGAAGCGGTGGCCCTTGGCCCCGGCCCCTGCGGAGAGCTTCTGCCAGGCCCGCTTGGGCA
>NZ_JAVRBF010000148.1:0-3295 GCF_032436805.1 Streptomyces sp. P17
CGGGCACGCTGTTGGGTGTCTGAGGGAACGGAATTTCCTCAGTCGCCGGCCCCAGTGAACTCACTGCTTGTCAGTGGGGTGATGGGTGGCTGGTCGTTGTTTGAGAACTGCACAGTGGACGCGAGCATCTGTGGCCAAGTTTTTAAGGGCGCACGGTGGATGCCTTGGCACCAGGAACCGATGAAGGACGTGGGAGGCCACGATAGTCCCCGGGGAGTCGTCAACCAGGCTTTGATCCGGGGGTTTCCGAATGGGGAAACCCGGCAGTCGTCATGGGCTGTCACCCATACCTGAACACATAGGGTATGTGGAGGGAACGCGGGGAAGTGAAACATCTCAGTACCCGCAGGAAGAGAAAACAACCGTGATTCCGGGAGTAGTGGCGAGCGAAACCGGATGAGGCCAAACCGTATGCGTGTGAGACCCGGCAGGGGTTGCGTATACGGGGTTGTGGGATCTCTCTTTCACAGTCTGCCGGCTGTGAGGCGAGTCAGAAACCGTTGATGTAGGCGAAGGGCATGCGAAAGGCCCGGCGTAGAGGGTAAGACCCCCGTAGTCGAAACATCAGCGGCTTGCTTGAGAGACACCCAAGTAGCACGGGGCCCGAGAAATCCCGTGTGAATCTGGCGGGACCACCCGCTAAGCCTAAATATTCCCTGGTGACCGATAGCGGATAGTACCGTGAGGGAATGGTGAAAAGTACCGCGGGAGCGGAGTGAAATAGTACCTGAAACCGTGTGCCTACAAGCCGTGGGAGCGTCGGATGGGAGCTTGCTTCCGTCTCGTGACTGCGTGCCTTTTGAAGAATGAGCCTGCGAGTTTGCGGTGTGTTGCGAGGTTAACCCGTGTGGGGAAGCCGTAGCGAAAGCGAGTCCGAACAGGGCGGTTCAGTAGCGCGCTCAAGACCCGAAGCGGAGTGATCTAGCCATGGGCAGGTTGAAGCGGAGGTAAGACTTCGTGGAGGACCGAACCCACCAGGGTTGAAAACCTGGGGGATGACCTGTGGTTAGGGGTGAAAGGCCAATCAAACTCCGTGATAGCTGGTTCTCCCCGAAATGCATTTAGGTGCAGCGTCGTGTGTTTCTTGCCGGAGGTAGAGCACTGGATAGGCGATGGGCCCTACCGGGTTACTGACCTTAGCCAAACTCCGAATGCCGGTAAGTGAGAGCGCGGCAGTGAGACTGTGGGGGATAAGCTCCATGGTCGAGAGGGAAACAGCCCAGAGCATCGACTAAGGCCCCTAAGCGTACGCTAAGTGGGAAAGGATGTGGAGTCGCACAGACAACCAGGAGGTTGGCTTAGAAGCAGCCACCCTTGAAAGAGTGCGTAATAGCTCACTGGTCTAGTGATTCCGCGCCGACAATGTAGCGGGGCTCAAGCGTACCGCCGAAGTCGTGTCATTGCAGCAATACGCCCAACGGCGGCTGTGATGGGTAGGGGAGCGTCGTGTGCCGGGTGAAGCCGCGCCGGAAGGCAGTGGTGGACGGTTCACGAGTGAGAATGCAGGCATGAGTAGCGATACACACGTGAGAAACGTGTGCGCCGATTGACTAAGGGTTCCTGGGTCAAGCTGATCTGCCCAGGGTAAGTCGGGACCTAAGGCGAGGCCGACAGGCGTAGTCGATGGATAACCGGTTGATATTCCGGTACCCGCTGTGAAGCGTCAGACATTGAACCAGGCGATGCTAAGTCCGTGAAGCCGCCCCGGAGCCTTCGGGCAAGGGGGAGTGGTGGAGCCGACGGACCAGACCTGTAGTAGGTGAGTGATGGGGTGACGCAGGAAGGTAGTCCATCCCGGGCGGTGGTTGTCCCGGGGTAAGGGTGTAGGCCGTGCGGTAGGTAAATCCGTCGCACATCAAGGCTGAGACCTGATGCCGAGCCGATTGTGGTGAAGTGGATGATCCTATGCTGTCGAGAAAAGCCTCTAGCGAGTTTCATGGCGGCCCGTACCCTAAACCGACTCAGGTGGTCAGGTAGAGAATACCGAGGCGTTCGGGTGAACTATGGTTAAGGAACTCGGCAAAATGCCCCCGTAACTTCGGGAGAAGGGGGGCCACGCCTGGTGAGAGGACTTGCTCCTTGAGCTGGGGGTGGCCGCAGAGACCAGCGAGAAGCGACTGTTTACTAAAAACACAGGTCCGTGCGAAGCCGTAAGGCGATGTATACGGACTGACGCCTGCCCGGTGCTGGAACGTTAAGGGGACCGGTTAGTCATGATTCGTCATGGCGAAGCTGAGAACTTAAGCGCCAGTAAACGGCGGTGGTAACTATAACCATCCTAAGGTAGCGAAATTCCTTGTCGGGTAAGTTCCGACCTGCACGAATGGCGTAACGACTTCTCGACTGTCTCAACCATAGGCCCGGTGAAATTGCACTACGAGTAAAGATGCTCGTTTCGCGCAGCAGGACGGAAAGACCCCGGGACCTTTACTACAGTTTGATATTGGTGTTCGGTTCGGCTTGTGTAGGATAGCTGGGAGACTGTGAACTCTGGACGCCAGTTCAGGGGGAGTCGTCGTTGAAATACCAGTCTGGTCGTGCTGGATGTCTAACCTGGGTCCGTGATCCGGATCAGGGACAGTGTCTGATGGGTAGTTTAACTGGGGCGGTTGCCTCCTAAAGAGTAACGGAGGCGCCCAAAGGTTCCCTCAGCCTGGTTGGCAATCAGGTGTTGAGTGTAAGTGCACAAGGGAGCTTGACTGTGAGACCGACGGGTCGAGCAGGGACGAAAGTCGGGACTAGTGATCCGGCGGTGGCTTGTGGAAGCGCCGTCGCTCAACGGATAAAAGGTACCCCGGGGATAACAGGCTGATCTTCCCCAAGAGTCCATATCGACGGGATGGTTTGGCACCTCGATGTCGGCTCGTCGCATCCTGGGGCTGGAGTCGGTCCCAAGGGTTGGGCTGTTCGCCCATTAAAGCGGTACGCGAGCTGGGTTTAGAACGTCGTGAGACAGTTCGGTCCCTATCCGCTGTGCGCGTAGGAGTCTTGAGAAGGGCTGTCCCTAGTACGAGAGGACCGGGACGGACGAACCTCTGGTGTGCCAGTTGTCCTGCCAAGGGCATGGCTGGTTGGCTACGTTCGGGAGGGATAACCGCTGAAAGCATCTAAGCGGGAAGCCTGCTTCGAGATGAGGACTCCCACCAACTTGATTGGTTAAGGCTCCCAGTAGACGACTGGGTTGATAGGCCGGATCTGGAAGCACCGCAAGGTGTGGAGGTGACCGGTACTAATAGGCCGAGGGCTTGTCCTCAGTTGCTCGCGTCCACTGTGTTAGTTCTGAGGCAACGACCGT
>NZ_JAVRBF010000258.1:0-570 GCF_032436805.1 Streptomyces sp. P17
GCCTTTTGCTTTTGTGTAAAATCAATGTGTTACAAGAAATATTGCGGAATAGCGGCTATTTTTCACATCAGTTGCAGAGACATGCGGCCCGCGCATATCTAGACCAGCACCATCTGCCATGGATCGGTCAGGAGCGCCTGTAGATACCAACCGCCAGCACTATCAGAGACGATACTGCGCAGGCCGCAGCGACAACCGTATCGCCCTGCATTAACCATGCCACCGCCCACGACGTGAGCGCCCACGCCGTCCAATCCAGCGCGCAGTCCCACCACAGAAGTCGAGAACGACGCGGCCACCACTGAGCGGCTTCCCAGATCGCGTAACCGATCAGGGACATCGCCAGCGCGACCATCGGAGCCGCGCCCACCAGTAAAACCAGCATCACCAGCGCGGCCAGCCCTTGATGCGCGCAAAACCGCGTGGCCCAGCCCTCGGCGTCAGGCTCGGCGCCAGGGGTGTCAAACAGATCTCGGATCAGTCGGATCATAGCTGCCCCACCCACTGACGGATCGTCGCTCGCTCCGTCTCGCTAGGGGTTCTGTCAAGCAGCACCAAACCGGTGCTTTC
>NZ_JAVRBF010000149.1:0-3220 GCF_032436805.1 Streptomyces sp. P17
GTCTGGAGGAGGGCGAGGTTGCGGTCGACCTCCGCCTGGGCGGTGGCCGGGATGGCGGGGAGCTGCGAGGCGACGTCCGGACAGCTGATGGTGCCGGGGCCGGCCAGCGTACGGGCGTTGCTCCTGGGCGTCTCCCCCGCGAGCGCGGAGTTGACGATCACCGCTCCGGACAGTGCCAGCGCGGCGGCGCCGCCGATCAGCGCGACACGACGCTTGTTGTACTTCGGAAGAGCCCTGGACATGCGGAAGCCTCACTCGGGTCGGGGGTGTTCGCTGTGTTTCTCGCTGTGCGAACGCGGCGCCTGCGTCCGGCGAGAGATACGGGAAAGCGGTTTCCCGCGTTCAAACCCCGGCCAGATTGACGAATCATGCAGAGTTCTGCATACTCATGCATGTCAGTCAGTGGGCGCATGTGAGGAGAGACCCGTGACCGAGCGCGTCGTACTCGCCTACTCGGGCGGTCTGGACACCTCCGTCGCCATCGGCTGGATCGCGGAGGAGACCGGCGCCGAGGTCATCGCCGTGGCGGTGGACGTCGGTCAGGGCGGCGAGGACCTGGACGTCATCCGCAAGCGCGCCCTGGCGTGCGGCGCCGTCGAGGCCGAGGTCGCGGACGCCAAGGACGAGTTCGCCGAGGAGTACTGCCTCCCGGCGATCAGGGCCAACGCCCTCTACATGGACCGCTATCCGCTGGTCTCCGCGCTCTCCCGGCCGACGATCGTCAAGCACCTCGTCGCCGCGGCGCAGAAGCACGGCGCCACCACCGTCGCCCACGGCTGCACCGGCAAGGGCAACGACCAGGTCCGCTTCGAGGCCGGCATCATCGCCCTCGCCCCCGACCTGAAGTGCATCGCCCCGGTCCGCGACTACGCGATGACCCGCGACAAGGCCATCGCGTTCTGCGAGGACAAGAACCTCCCGATCGCCACCACCAAGAAGTCCCCGTACTCCATCGACCAGAACGTCTTCGGACGCGCGGTCGAGACGGGCTTCCTGGAGGACATCTGGAACGCGCCGATCGAGGACATCTACGAGTACACCCAGAACCCGGCGGTCGCCCGCGACGCCGACGAGGTGATCGTCTCCTTCGAGGACGGCGTCCCGGTCGCGATCGACGGCAGGCCCGTCACCGTCCTCCAGGCGATCCAGCAGCTCAACGAGCGCGCCGGCGCCCAGGGCATCGGCCGGATCGACATGGTCGAGGACCGTCTCGTCGGCATCAAGTCCCGCGAGGTGTACGAGGCCCCGGGCGCGATCGCGCTGATCACGGCCCACCAGGAGCTGGAGAACGTCACCGTCGAGCGCGAACTCGCCCGCTACAAGCGCCAGGTCGAACAGCGCTGGGGCGAACTCGTCTACGACGGCCAGTGGTTCTCCCCGCTCAAGCGCGCCCTGGACGGCTTCATCCACGAGGCCAACCAGCATGTCACCGGCGACATCCGGATGACCCTGCACGGTGGCCGCGCGGTGGTGACCGGCCGGCGCTCCCAGTCGTCGCTCTACGACTTCGACCTCGCCACCTACGACACCGGCGACACGTTCGACCAGGCCGCCGCCAAGGGCTTCATCGACATCTACAGTCTGTCGTCGAAGATCGCCGCCAAGCGCGACCTGTCCTGACCGGCCCGGGGGCCCTGACCGGCCCCGCCCCCGACGGCCGCCTCCCCGTTCACGCCACGGGGAGGCGGTGCCACATCCAGATCCTCTGAGGAGCACACCAAGTGAGCAGAAACAGCGGAGACGTCCGGCTCTGGGGCGCACGTTTCGCCGACGGACCCGCCGAGGCCCTCGCCAGGCTGTCCGCGTCGGTCCACTTCGACTGGCGTCTCGCGCCGTACGACATCGCCGGCTCGCGTGCCCACGCGCGCGTGCTGCACAAGGCGGGGCTGCTCACGGACGACGAGCTGACGCGGATGATCGCGGGGCTCGACCAGCTGGCCGCGGACGTCGCCGACGGCTCCTTCGTCGGCACCGTCGCCGACGAGGACGTGCACACCGCCCTGGAGCGGGGTCTGCTGGAGCGCCTCGGGCCCGACCTCGGGGGCAAGCTCCGCGCGGGCCGGTCCAGGAACGACCAGGTGGCGACTCTCTTCCGGATGTACCTGCGGGACCAGGCACGCAGCATCGCCGGTCTCATCGCCGACCTCCAGGACGCCCTGATCGGCCTGGCCGAGGCCCACCCGGACGTGGCGATGCCCGGCCGCACCCACCTCCAGCACGCCCAGCCGGTGCTCTTCGCCCACCATGTCCTCGCGCATGTGCAGTCCCTGTCCCGGGACGCCGAGCGGCTGCGCCAGTGGGACACGCGCACGGCGGTCTCCCCGTACGGCTCGGGTGCCCTGGCGGGCTCCTCGCTCGGCCTGGACCCGGAGGCGGTGGCGAAGGACCTGGGCTTCGAGCACGGGTCTGCCGCCAACTCCATCGACGGCACCGCCTCCCGTGACTTCGTCGCGGAGTTCGCCTTCATCACCGCGATGATCGGCGTGAACCTCTCGCGGATCGCCGAGGAGATCATCATCTGGAACACGAAGGAGTTCTCCTTCGTAACCCTGCACGACGCGTTCTCCACGGGCTCGTCGATCATGCCGCAGAAGAAGAACCCCGACATCGCGGAGCTGGCGCGCGGCAAGTCGGGCCGTCTGATCGGCAATCTGACCGGCCTGATGGCGACCCTGAAGGCGCTCCCGCTCGCCTACAACCGCGACCTCCAGGAGGACAA
The DNA here is from genome assembly GCF_032436805.1 of Streptomyces sp. P17. Lineage (NCBI taxonomy): Bacteria > Bacillati > Actinomycetota > Actinomycetes > Kitasatosporales > Streptomycetaceae > Streptomyces > Streptomyces sp. P17. Next base: position 2,720 of record NZ_JAVRBF010000149.1, read on the forward strand.
GGAGCCGGTCTTCGACTCCTGCGACCAGCTGGATGTCCTGCTCCCCGCCTTCACCGGCATGATCGCCACGCTCACCGTCCACCGGGAGCGCATGGAGGAGCTGGCCCCGGCCGGCTTCTCCCTCGCCACGGACGTGGCCGAGTGGCTGGTCAAGCAGGGCGTCCCGTTCCGGGTCGCGCACGAGGTGGCCGGCGCCTGCGTCAAGGCCGCCGAGGCGGAGGGCAAGGAACTGGACGAGCTGACGGACGAACAGTTCGCGAAGATCTCCGAGCATCTGACCCCCGAGGTCCGCACGGTCCTGAACGTCCCGGGCGCCCTGGCGTCCCGCAACGGTCGCGGGGGGACGGCGCCGAGCGCGGTGGCGGTGCAACTGGCGGAGCTGAAGCAGGACGTAGCCGCACAGCACGACTGGGCGAGGGCCAAGCGGGCCTAGGGGGTGTTTTGAAAGTCCTGTGCGGTGCCCGCGGTGTTCGGTGCGTGCCCTCGGCGTGCCGGACGAAG
>NZ_JAVRBF010000259.1:0-569 GCF_032436805.1 Streptomyces sp. P17
GAACCAAGCATGTCTGGCAATCTGGAACCCGGATGCAATCAGCTATGACTGGGTTATGCCAAACAACTTCCATGTGCATATCAAGGTAATGGCAAACGTCTCTGAAACTGTCCATTTCCTCGATAAGCCTTATGAAGTGAACTACACGGTTCAGATGCCAATCGAGAAGGGTCGTTCTCTTTGTGCAAACATGACCCACTCTGTTGATGGTATGGTCGTAGCAGAGATGAAGTCTCGTTGTGGCTATGACAGTGAACATATCGATATGCTTCGCTCACTGTGCAATCACAACAGCGGCAAGCGTATTGGCTATGGTAGTGAGAAGGACACAATGGTTGCAGTTCTCTGGAACCACTACAAAGACAGCGGTTTCCTGTCTGTCCGTATTCTCGATTTCCTCGACGCCAATAACATCGACTTGGTGGAGCGTACCACTATCGGTCAGTTGATCGATACGCTTCCGAAGAAGCCATTCGACATTATCTCGGTACATGACTGCTTCCGTTGCTTGCCGAACTACGGCAACGATCTTCGCCGTCAGTACAATCAGATTTTGTCTGATATTGCTC
>NZ_JAVRBF010000150.1:0-3064 GCF_032436805.1 Streptomyces sp. P17
TCCTGCTCAACGACGGTGTCGGTCATCTCTGGCGTCTCCTTGATCATCAGATCCGCCGTTGATTAGACACTCCCGATAGCACGTGACGCGGAGGCCCTGTGGCGGGGTGCTGGGGCGTGTCCGACGAGGTCTTGATCCTTCTGCTGGCCCAACTGAAGCCAGTAGTCGACGAGTTAGTGGTGGCCGTCTACGGCGTAGTGGTCATCACGGCGCGTACCCGCGACGGCCCGGCCGCCTGCACGGGATGCGGGCAGAGCTCCGACTGGCTGCACAGCCGCTGCCAGCGGCACATCGCTGACGAGGCGGTCGGCGGCCGACCGGTGCGGATCGACTTGACGGTCCGCCGGCTGTACTGCGAAAACGCCAACTGCCCGAAGGTGACGTTCGCCGAGCAGGTAGACGGGCTGACGGTGCGCTACCAGCGGCGTTCTCCCGCTCTGCAGGTGATGGTGACCGCGGTCTCGGTGGCGCTGGCGGGGAAGGCCGGATCCCGGCTGCTGCTCCACCTGCACCAGACGCTCAGCTGGGCCAGCCTGCTCAACTGCCTGATGAAGGTGCCTGATCCGCTGGGCTCGACCCCGCGGGTGCTGGCTGTGGACGACTTCGCGCTGCGCCGCTCCCGCCGATGCTTCGACGGGAGCGATGGATGGAGCGGGCTGAACCCGCGGCTCGTCGGCAGCGGGCCGACCTTCGCCCTGGGCGGCGGCCTGTTCAGCGGCGAACTGCTCGGGGGTGAGCTCGGCGGCCGGGGGAGGGGGCGGCGGGGTCGCCTTCTTGGCCCCGCTGCCGAGGGTGCGGCCGGTGCGGCGGGCCGGGGGCTTCATACGCTCGGTCATGCCGTGAGTTCCTTCATCAGGTTGGCGTACTCGCTGAGTTCGGTGGGGATCTCGCCGAAGGCCTCCATGTAGTGCACCCAGGAGTGGATGGTGGTCTCGGCGAGCGGGAACGCCTCGTCGCGGTCCGGGCCGATGCCCTCGCCCTCGGCGGGATCGAGGAGCTTGTCCTTGGCGTTGCGGGGCAGGCTGGTGCGGTCGTCGGCCTTGACCATCACGACGTGGGCGGTGACGTCGCGGGTGTTGCGGGCGGCGGCGCGCTCGGCCTCGTCGAAGGTGGCCACGAGCTTGCGGCGCTCGATCTTGGTGGGGGCGACTGGGACGAGCAGCAGATTCGCCTCGGTAACCGCTTCGTGGAAGATGCGGGCGCTGCCGCCGCCGGCGTCGACCACGATCGCGCCGAACTCGGCGCGTTTGGTGCGGATGTACTCGGCGATGTCGTCGAACGGGTAGCGCTCGATGACCAGGTTGTCGGGGATGTCGAAGCCGGCGGCCTGGGCGACCTTGAACCAGTCGTAGGCGGACTGGCTGGTGGCGTCCGCGTCCAGCAGCAGGGTGGGCAAGTTGAGGACGACGGCGTTGTAGAGGGCGATGAACCAGGCGGAGGTGGTCTTGCCGGTGCCGCCCTTGAGCATGCCGACAACAATGACGAAGGCGTCCCAGGCGCTGGCCGTGGCCGCGGCCAGGGTCTTGGTACGAGTGTTCTCACTCACGTGTGCTTGATCTCCTGAATTTGAGCGGTTTGTTGACTTGGGTGTGTCGGCGAACGCCGACGTTCGGTTGCGGCTGATTGCCGACGGCGGAGGGGCCCGTGCTGCAGTGCTGGATCGGGGTCGGCGCACCGTCGGTCTCGGGATGTGCCAGGCGCCGCCGGGGACACCTGTGAGGGCGCTCATGGCCGCTTCCTCGGGGTGCGGGCCGGGCCGTGGTTGTGCTGGGGACGCATGCGGGTGCCTGCCTGGTGCAGGAGCCGGTAGACGGTGGCGATGGAGTAGCTGCACTTCTCGGCGAGTTCCGGCACCGTGGCGCCGGCCTCGTACCGCGCCCGCAGGGACATCGCGAGCTTCTGCCGCTCGGCGGCCCGTGCTGCGGCGCGCATCCGCAGCGTCTGCTGTGTCGTGCGCACGCTGCCGCCGGCCTCGATCAACAGGCGTCGGGCAGCACGCCTCGTCCCTCCCGCGGCCGCGGCGAGCTCGGTCAGGGTCGCGCCGTGCTTCTCGTACAGGGTGCGCAGGTGGGCGGCGAGGCGCTTGCGTGCCTGCGGGTCCTGACGCATCCTGCGGGTCTGCCACGACGTGCGCATCACGGTCCCGGCGTCATGGAGCCGGTTGAGGACCGTGCCGTACGACAGCCCACTGCTTGCAACGAGCTCGTCGACCGTGGCACCGGACTCGTACTGCTCGCGAAGCGCTTGGGCGGTGGCCTCATCGCTGTGACTGGCCGGGGCTGGAGGGGGTGGGTTCACGCTGCGGACTCCCATTCGCTGAGGGCTTCGGCATGGGCGGCGGCCAGCTCGTCGTAACTGCGCTGGTCGGCAGGGGTGATGAGGATCAGCCGTCCATCGGTGGCGATCCGCCAGTCGGGAGCGGCGCGGCCGGTGACCGGATCGAGGACGCATCCGTTTGGGGCCTGCCACGCGGAGGGAATCTCGTCGGGGCGTGGTGTGGGGACCAGGACCCGGCGCCCATCGCGGACGATCACCACGGCCTTGCTGCGGTGCTCCGACAGCCGCTCCAGCAGGTCCCGGTACGCCGCGCGCTCGGCAGCGTGCAGCGCCTTGCGGCGGGCCGCGACGCCCGTGGTTCCCTGCCGCTTCGCGACGGAGTCCCAGCCCTGAGCCGGCTCGGCGATCTCTTCGGTCGCGGTCTGCGGAGAGCTGCTGCCGAAGCCTTCCAGGGCGCGAGGTGCGAGGGTCCAGGTCTCTCCGCTGTGGTGGACGAGGCCGTGGTCGACCAGGCGTCGCAAGGTCCGGTAGGCGGTGGCGCGGGATACCGATGACGAGCCGACAAGTTCACCGGCCGTCTGTGCCGGGCGGGCGTGCAGTGCGCCGATGATCACGAGTGCGGCGCTGCCCAGACCGTGGTGGGCGAAGGCGTCGTGGCCCATCAGACGGCCGATGACGGTCGAGTCGACGTCGGCCGCCGCACCCGTCTCAGAGCCCGTGAACAAACTGATCATTTCCGGTGTTTGGCGTCCTTCGTGCCCGCCAGGCGCCGTGACATCAGCATGAT
>NZ_JAVRBF010000260.1:0-567 GCF_032436805.1 Streptomyces sp. P17
GCGATGGAGGGGACCGCGCCGAGCAGGATCACGGCGTACATCATCGAGTTGTTCAGACCCAGCCACAGCACGGCCGGGGGCACCCAGGCCACCGACGGCAGCGACTGCAGACCGGACAGGATCGGGCCGATCGCGGCCCGCACGAACTTCACGCGGGCCACGAGCAGGCCCAGCGGTGTCCCGATGGCGAGAGCGAGGACGAAGCCGAGCAGACCGCGCGAGACGCTGGTCCAGATGTAGTCCAGGAGTGTGCCCTGGAGCCAGGCGGCCTCCACTTCGTCCCAGACGGCGGTGGGGGCGGGCAGCTTGTAGCTGGGCGCGACCTCGGCCCAGACCAGCACCTGCCACACCACCAGCACCAGGGCGACGGCGGTGACCGGCGGCAGCACCTTGCGGGTCAGGGTCTCGCGGACGGATGTGCGGCTTGCCTGGACGGTGTCGAGGGCGTCCAGGCCCGCTTCCAGTCCGGCCAGGTCGTTGCCGTCCTTGGCGGTGGTGTCAGTGCTGGCCATGGCGGCGGATCTCCCCACGCAGTTCTTCGGTGATCTCGACGGACAGCTCGGCGAC
>NZ_JAVRBF010000261.1:0-567 GCF_032436805.1 Streptomyces sp. P17
GGACTGCGTCGTCACCATCTACACCCATCGCCGCTACGAGTTCGTGGACGGCTCCGAGGTGGAGATGTTCGGCCCCGAGGTCTACGCCGGCGTCGGTGCTGTCGATCCCGGCTCCATGGCCGGGCAGGTGATATCAACGGGTCAGCAGCCCGTCACGTCCCGCGCCTACCGCTGCTCGGTGCCGTGGTGGGTAGATGCGCTCAGGGAGGGTCACGTCATGGTCGTCAACCACTGCCCCCGCGACCCATCTCTCGACGGCGCCCGGTTCACGGTGGAGACAGTCCGCCAGAACGGTCTCGGCGTCGTCAAGCGCCGCTTCACCGCATCGGTGATCGAGACGCCATGACCGAGAATGCAGAGTTGACGAAGCTCGCCGTCGACCTCGGGAAGGCGTCGTCGAAGGTCACCCAAGAGGTCATCAAGGCGACCGCCGCCGCAGGCAGGGAGGTGGCATCGGAGGCGAAGAGCCGCGCTCCGCGCCGATCCGGTGCGCTCGCCAACTCGATCGTCAGCCACGCCAAGGGTCTCGTCGCTGTCGTGGCCGCCGATGCGCGCCACGGCGTGTTC
>NZ_JAVRBF010000151.1:0-2933 GCF_032436805.1 Streptomyces sp. P17
AACAGCGCCAGCACGCCACCGATGCAGAAGAACGCGAACGACGTGACCAGGTAGAGCGTTCCGATCGTCTTGTGGTCAGTGGTGGTGAGCCACTTGATGACGACACTGCCGCGGTTCTGGCGCCTGACCGGCAGCTCGTCCGTGTAGTGGGACTCTGCTGCGGCGGCACCCTGGGGTTCGTTGAGGATGCTCACAGGTTGTTCGTCTCCCGGTTCTTCTCGCGGCTCGTCTGCTCGATGCCGGCGGGAACGTAACCGGTCTGCCCCTTCTTCACGAGGTCGTTGAGGTGCTGCTCGTAGCGCTCCTGGGAGACGACCTTCACGTTGAACAGCATCCGGGAGTGGTCGACGCCGCAGAGCTCGGCGCACTTGCCCAGGAAGGTGCCCTCCTGGTTGGGAGTCACCTCGAAGGCGTTGGTGTGGCCCGGGATGACGTCCTGCTTCATCAGGAACGGCACGACCCAGAAGGAGTGGATGACATCGCGCGAGGTGAGGACGAAGCGGACCCGCTTGCCCTCGGGCAGCCACAGGGTCGGGCCCGGGTTGCCGGTCTGGGGGTTGCGCGTGCCGGGGGTGCCGCAGTCGTAGACGCCGCCGGCGTTGGCCGGGAAGTCTTCCCTGAAGCGGTCCGGAATCGCGTCCAGTTCCTTGGCCTTGGTGGCGTCACCGGTGGAACCGTCGACGCTCTCGACGTAGTTGAAGCACCAGCTCCACTGGAAGCCGACGACGTTGATGGTGACGTCGGGCTTGTCCTTGAGCTCAAGGAGCTTCGACTCGTCGCGGGCCGTGAAGTAGAAGAGCACCGAGACGATGATCAGCGGGACCACCGTGTACAGCGCCTCGATCGGCATGTTGTACCGGGTCTGCGGAGGGACCTCGACCTTGGTGCGGCTGCGCCGGTGGAAGATGGCACTCCACAGGATCAGGCCCCACACCAGCACGCCGACGGCGAGCGCGGCAGCCCAGGAGCCCTGCCACAGGGAGAGGATCCGCGGAGCCTCTTCCGTGGTCGGGGTGGGCATACCAAGGCGGGGGAAGTCCTTGTATGTGCAACCGGTGGCGGTCGCCAGGACCAGGCCCGCGGTCAGTGCCTGCAGCAGCTTCCGCCGCATCGGGCGCCGCGGCGAGCGGTCGGAGCCGTTGGGACTCACGTAGCGCCTTCCCGAGAGTCTCGCCCGCGCGGTCGGCTGCGGCCTTCTCGCTGGTCGGTCGCCGCCCTGCGTCGGGCAGGGGTTTGGATGTTTATGCGGACCAAACCCTAGCCGACGCCCTCCGGGGCTTCGCGGGGAGGGGTGCCTATGAGTGGGGGGTTCGCTGGATTGGCGGCTGCGGGCCTGTTGCGGCTGGCCGCGCCCCGCGGCGGAGCCGCATATCGGCACAGCCCCGCCCCCTACGGAGTTAGCGTGGCTGTGTGTCCTATTTCGATGCTGCTTCCAGTGCTCCTCTTCATCCCGTGGCCCGGCAGGCACTGTTGGCCTCCCTTGACGAGGGGTGGGCTGATCCTGCGCGGTTGTACCGGGAGGGACGGCGGGCGCGGTTGCTGCTGGATGCTGCCCGGGAGGCCGCTGCCGAGGCCGTGGGATGCCGGGCCGACGAACTGACCTTCACCTCGTCCGGGACCCGGGCCGTGCACAGCGGGATCGCGGGGGCGTTGGCCGGGCGGCGGCGGGTGGGACGTCACCTGATCGTGTCATCCGTCGAGCATTCTTCCGTGCTGCATTCCGCCGAAGCGCATGAGAGGGAGGGCGGTTCGGTCACCCGGGTGGCGGTCGGCCGAACGGGAACGGTGGACCCCTCGGCCTACGCGGCCGGGCTCCGGCAGGACACCGCGCTGGCCTGTCTTCAGTCGGCCAATCATGAGGTGGGGACCGAGCAGCCCGTTGCCGAAGTGGCCGCGTTGTGCCGGGAGGCGGGGGTGCCGTTGCTCGTGGATGCGGCGCAGTCGCTGGGGTGGGGGCCGGTCGAGGGGGACTGGTCGCTGCTCACCGCCAGTGCCCATAAGTGGGGCGGGCCGTCCGGGGTCGGGGTGCTCGTCGTGCGCAAGGGCGTGCGGTTCGCTCCTCAAGGGCCCGTGGACGAGCGGGAGTCCGGGCGGGCGGCCGGGTTCGAGAACCTTCCGGCGATCGTGGCGGCGGCGGCCTCGCTGCGGGCGGTGCGGGCCGAGGCGGTCCAGGAGGCGGCGCGGCTGCGGGAGCTGACGGACCGGATCCGGGCGCGGGTGCCGGAACTGGTGCCGGATGTGGAGGTGGTGGGCGATCCGGTGCGCCGGCTGCCCGGCATCGTCACCTTCTCGTGTCTCTATGTCGACGGGGAGACACTGCTGCACGAGCTGGACCGCTCCGGTTTCTCCGTCTCGTCCGGATCATCCTGTACGAGCAGCACGCTGACGCCCAGCCATGTACTGAGGGCGATGGGGGTGCTGAGCGAGGGGAACGTCCGGGTGTCGCTGCCGTTCGGGACGGCGCGGGAGGACGTGGAGCGGTTCCTGTCCACCCTGCCCGGCGCGGTGGCGTCGGTGCGGGAGAAGCTGGGCGCACCGACGCCCACGACGGTCGTACAGGAGGACGCCTTGATCGTCGACGCCCTGGGCAAGCGCTGCCCGATCCCGGTCATCGAACTGGCGAAGGTCATCGGGGACGTGCCGATCGGCGGGACGGTCCGGGTGCTGTCCGACGACGAGGCGGCCCGCCTGGACATCCCCGCGTGGTGCGAGATGCGGGGGCAGGAGTACGTGGGGGAGGAACCGGCGGACCGGGGTACGGCGTATCTGGTCCGCCGGGTCAGCTAGTGCCGCGGCAGGCGACGTTTGCCCGTCAAGGAGCGGCGTCCGGTGCGTGCTCTCGGCGTGCCGGCCGGCAGCCCTCGTACTGGATGTACCTGGGCTTTCGGCCGGTGCGGCGAGAGTGCGTGCCGGGCGTCGCGACGGGGCGAACG
>NZ_JAVRBF010000262.1:0-566 GCF_032436805.1 Streptomyces sp. P17
CCAGTTGCGCCCGCGTGACTGGCAGACCGCGGAAACCATCGCTCCACTCATCACCAAGCTCAACGCCATCCGGCGCGCGAGTCCGGCCCTACGGCAGCTGCGTAGTCTCCACTTCCACCACACCGACAAGGAACAGGTGATCGCCTACTCGAAGCGGTCGGGGTCGAACACGGTTCTGGTGGTCGTCAACCTCGACCCCCACCACACCCAGGAAGCCACGGTCTCGTTGGACATGCCGCAACTCGGCCTGGACTGGCACGAGTCGGTACCGGTGCGCGACGAGCTCACCGGCGAGACCTATCACTGGGGCAGGGCCAATTATGTGCGCCTCGTACCGGGCCGCCGGCCCGCGCACGTCTTCTCGGTTCTGCGACCGTCCACCCCGCAGATCGGAGGGTCACCCACACCATGATCGTCAACGAGCCCGTCCCGGACACCTTCGAGGACACCCCAGCGGGCGACCGGGACCCCGACTGGTTCAAACGTGCAGTCTTCTACGAGGTCCTCGTCCGCTCCTTCCAGGACAGCAACGGCGACGGCGTCGGTGACCTCAAGGGCCTGACCGC
>NZ_JAVRBF010000263.1:0-566 GCF_032436805.1 Streptomyces sp. P17
GCCTTGAGCGCGTGGGCGCACAGTTCAACCCATCGGGAAACCCGGTGGTGTCGCAGATCAAACGGGGTGCTGCCGATCTGATCGACCTGATTGACACCATCCCGGCCGAGGGGGCGGGCGCGGGCGAAATCGCCCGCCTGAAATCCCTCGCTCAAACCGCATTTGAAGAGGCCGCCATGTGGGCGGTGAAGGCCGCGACGAAAGGTTGACATGATCGATTATGCCAAAATCATGCGTGAGGACGCGCGGCTCATCATTCTGAAGGGCCTGTCCGAGCAGACCAACGAGTCGCTGCATTCGGGCTATCTTGACTTGCTTCTGCGCCGCTTTGCCATCGAGAAGGACCGGGAATGGATCCATGACGAACTGCGCTGGCTGGCCGAGCGCGGGGCCGTGACGCTGATTGAGGCAGGCACGGTGCTGGTGGCCACACTGACCACCAAGGGCGCCCGCCATCTCAAGCGCGAGATCGCCATCGAGGGCGTCTCGCGGCCTTCGCGCAAGGACGACTGACATGGCGCGCAAGCCCAAAGGACGCGGGCGGCTGTCCTCCATCGACCTGATGC
>NZ_JAVRBF010000264.1:0-564 GCF_032436805.1 Streptomyces sp. P17
CGGCGCAGCTCGACGCACTGCACGCAGAAGACCCCGAGCGCTATCGCGAGCTGTATGAGACCGCCGCGCTGTTTCCTTCGGCCATGCAGGCGAGTGAGCTGGGGGAGATTCCGGAGGGGTGGGAAGCCCTACCTTTGTCCCAAATGATAAAGCTGATAGGGGGAGGAACCCCTAAGAAATCCGAACCTGCCTACTGGAATGGTGAAATTTGCTGGTTCTCAGTCAAAGATGCCCCGCAAGATGGCAATATCTTTGTCATCGACACAGAAGATAAGATTACCGAAAAGGCTCTAAAGAACAGCCCTACCAAACTGCTGCCAATCGGCACTACCATAATAACGGCAAGAGGAACTGTGGGGAAGCTGGCACTGACTGGCGTTCTGACAGCAATGAATCAGTCTTGCTACGGAATTGTAGGGAGTGATGGCACTGGTTCGTGCCTGAACTATCTGAGGATACATAAAGCAGTAGACACGCTTAAGAAAAATTCACATGGGGCGGTGTTCGATACTATCACTCGAGCCACTTTTGATACGGTTTTACAACCGCAGGCACCTCTGGATT
>NZ_JAVRBF010000265.1:0-563 GCF_032436805.1 Streptomyces sp. P17
ATCACGACCGACGGGCGCCCGGCGCTGATGTTCCAGGAGCACGCCCTGTTCCCGTGGCTGACCGCGGGCAAGAACATCGAACTCGCGCTCAAGCTGCGCGGGGTGCCCAAGGCGGAGCGGCGCGGCCGTGCCGAGGAGTTGCTGGAGCTGGTCCGGCTGGGCGGGGCGCACCGCAAGCGGGTGCACGAGCTGTCGGGCGGTATGCGGCAGCGAGTGGCCATGGCCCGTGCGTTGGCGCAGGACAGCAAGGTGCTGCTGATGGACGAGCCGTTCGCGGCGCTGGACGCGATCACCCGGGACGTGCTGCATGACGAGCTGACCCGGATCTGGCGCGAGACCGGCCTGTCGGTGCTGTTCGTGACGCACAACGTCCGCGAGGCCGTCCGCCTCGCCCAGCGGGTCGTGCTGCTGTCCTCCCGCCCCGGGCGCATCGCCAAGGAGTGGACCGTCGGCATCCCGCATCCGCGTCGCATCGAGGACAGCGCGGTCGCCGAGCTGTCCGTCGAGATCACCGAAGAACTGCGTGGGGAGATCCGCCGCCATGGCCAGCACTGACACCACCG
>NZ_JAVRBF010000266.1:0-563 GCF_032436805.1 Streptomyces sp. P17
GATCAGCTCGTTGAACGGGTTGTCCGCCCCGTCATGGGTGGAACAGACCACCACCTGACCGCCCCACATCAGAAAGGCCAGCGCGGCCTTGAGCAGTTCAGGCAGGCTTTCGACGAAGGCCGCCTCGTCGATGATGACCACGCCTTGTTTGCCGCGCAAGCTGCGCGGGGCCGAGCTGAGGGCGAGGATCTCAAAGCCCGAGGCAAAGCGGATGCGAAACGCCTGAATGGCGCGGTCGCCGTCATGGTCGTCAGGGTCCGGGAACAGGAACTCTTCGGCCTCGGCCGCCGCGCTGTTAAAGGACCGCGCCCACATCCCGCAGGCATCGACAAATTCGCGGGTCATCTCTTGAGAATAAGAGATATACATTGCATCCATCCCGCCGGCCTTGCGTTCGCGCGCGGCGCGCAACACAGCATAAGCGGCCAGCGCCCAGGTCAGGCCGACCCGGCGCGATTTTTCGACCACCAGCACGTTGGTGCCGGCACTTTCCAGAAGCCGCACCGTGTGTGCCTGATAGGGCAAGAGCACCTTGGGCAGGCCAACCTGACCGATGACATCTT
>NZ_JAVRBF010000015.1:0-134668 GCF_032436805.1 Streptomyces sp. P17
CTTTGGCCGGTGCGGCGAGGGTGCGTGCCGGGCGCCGTGGGTGCTGTGCGGGACTTTCAAAACACCCCCTAGCGCAGTGCCCGGTCAGCACCAGCCCCGGCCTGGCGAAGGGCTTGCTCAGCGTGGTCCCGCGGTAGGGGGAGTCGCTCGCACCGGAGACTGCGGCGGGTTCGCCGGCTCCGTCGGCGGCGCCGTTCGTGCCGCATTCGTGTCGTGGCGGGCAGCAAATGCGGGGTTGAGGACGGCGCTGGTCAGGGTGCGGCCGCGGTCGGTGAGTGTGTACATCACCAGCCGTCCCTGACGCCGTGAGGTGGCAAGGCCGGCGTGGCGCAGCTGGCGCAGGTGGTGGGAGACGAGGTTCTGGGCCTGGCCGATGACCCAGGCCAGGTCGCACACGCACAGCTCGCCGCCCTCGGCCAGGGCCGCGGCCACCTTCAGGCGGGTGGGGTCGGCCAGGGCCTTGGCGGCCGCCGCGGCGCTCTCCAGGCCGGGCAGGGGCGGCATGCGGCTACGGATGGTCTCGGCCACGGGCAGGTCCAGGCACAGCAGATCGCAGGAGCCGTCCTGCTCCTTGCGCACGTCCACGTCTCATTCCTTCATTCGGTCATTCGGTGCCCGTGGCGCGGGCGGGGGTCAGATGCCGACGGTGTGGCCGGCCGTCCAGGACTGCATCTGGCTGATCAGGTCGCTCCAGACCCCGGTGATCATCAGCAGTCCGGTGGCGATCATCATGGCGCCGCCGATGCGCATGACCCATTGGTAATGGGCCTTGAGGGTCTCGCCGCTGATGTCGGGTGCCGTCTTGCGTTCGGCCGGGGCCAGGTGAGTCAGCCGCTGGTCACCGGATGATGCGGCCGGCTTCGAGGCAGGGTCGTCCTGGCCGCAGCCGAAGACGGCCAGGACGCCGGCCAGGGCGGCGCCGGCCAGGGCAGCCCGCCGGGATATCCGGGGACCGCCCGGGACGGTCGGGGACGGAGGCATCGCGATGTTCCTTCGTGCAGTGCGCTCAGGGACAGACGTGGGGCCTGGAGGTCAGAGCAGGCTGGTCCAGTAGAGCCAGAACCGCTGAAGGATCAGCACGGCGATGATCAGGTACCAGGCGGTCAGAACCACGCCGTGATAGCCGGCCACCGCGCCCGCCGCAGCGCGCACCCGGGCGGGCACGGGCAGCTGCCCGCGGGTGACGGCATGCAGGGTGGTGTACCAGAAGACGGGGATCATCACCGTCCACACGGCCATGCAGTACGGGCACAGCGCGCCGATCCGGTACAGGCTCTGGAAGATCAGCCAGTGCACGAACACCGCACCGAAGACGACCCCGGCCACAAGGCCCCACCACATCCAGCGCGGGAAAACCGCCCCGGTCAGCAGTACCACCCCGAGCACCGTGACGACGGCGAAGCCGGCGATGCCCAGCAGCGGATTGGGGAAGCCGAACACCTCCGCCTGCGGCGTGGTCATCACCGACCCGCAGCTGAGGACCGGGTTGATGCTGCAGGAGGGACTGTATGAGGGGTCCTTCAGCAGGGCGATCTTCTCCACCGTCAGCGTGAAGGCGGCCAGCAGGCCGATCGCGCCCCCGATGGTGAGGACCAGGGCCACCAGACGCTGCCCCACCGGCACCGCCGGCTGCGCGCCCAGGGCCGGGGGCGTAGTGGATGTCGTGGTCGCGGTCACTTGGCCAGTTCCGCCTCGATGGCGGCCTTGAAGTCCGCCTCCGACCGGATCTGCGGCCTTTGGCCGTTGATGAAGAACGTCGGCGTGCCCTGCACCCCGAGCGCGACGCCGTCCTTGCGGTCCTTCGCCACCCGCTTGGCGGTGGCCGGGTCCTTCCAGTCCGCCTCGAACTTCTTCATGTCCAGCCCCAGCTCCTTGGCGAAGCCGCGGAAGGTCTTCTCGTGCGAGACCTGCTGGTCCCCCCAGCTCTCCTGGGTCTCGTACATCTTCTTGTACATCGCTTCGAGCTTGCCCTGCTTGGAGGCGGCCTCCACCGCTCGCGCGGCCAGCTCCGCGTTCTTGTGGCTGGGGATCGGGAAGTACCGCATCACGAACGTCACGCGGCCCTTGTACTCCTCGCGCAGCCGCTCCACCGAGGGGAAGGCCGCCAGGCAGGCTTCGCACTCCAGGTCCAGGAACTCCACGACCGTGACCTTGCCGTCCTTCGCCGTCGACAGCCGGTGACTGTCCGGGCGGACCAGCACGGAGGCATCAGCCACCTTGCCCCCACCGGTGCCCGAGGCGGTTGTGGACGCATCCGGCGTGCGGTTGGCCGCCAGCAGCGCAGCAACGATCGCCGCGACCACGGCGACCAGCGCGAGGGAGATCTTCAGGTTCTTCGTCATGAGCCTTCAGCCGAGGAGATGGCAGGAACAACGGACACGCGCGCCTCCCCCACGGCACACGGCCGACGACGCATCGACACACTAACGGACATTGATATATCGACGCCGCCCTCCAGGCTTCCGACCCGGCGCATGAGGATTTCAAGAAACCTTGGACTCTCACAAATGACCGGTTGCGAGAGTTCTGCGAGAGGCCCCGAGTCGATCACGAATCCGCAGGTCGCCGTTTGCAGAAGTCCTCTCACAACCCGCACGTTGTGCGAGATGGTTCTGACGGACTTCCGGGGTGGACCTGACGCCCGATCAAGCCGAAAACGCGGTGGAACGAAACAACCGTCCGAAGTGTGAAGCCCCGGCTGGCAGCCCGTGCCGCACCCGCGGCGGGAAGACCGCGACGAAGTACCACACCGCCCGCTTCATCCTCGTCCCCGCACTCCGCGAGGAACTCGACGTCCTCGTGCCCGAGGACCGGGGCCCGGGACGACCACAGGGGAAAGGACTCGGCAGAGCTCAGGGGAACTCAAGGGATGTCGCACATCTGCGGACCGTGGCCCGGCCCTGCCGGGCGGGAGAGCACCGGCCCGCCACGTGCAGGGTCCGGCCGAGCGTGCGGCTGCTGCTGGACGGCATGGACACCCACCCCGCCTCGTGCTGGGACGGCATCTGGACGTCCTCGCCTGGAACGCCCTCGGCGACGCGGTGACCGCTTCAGCCGGATGCCACGCGCCCGGCGCAACCTGCCGCACCATGTCTTCCTCGACCCCGCCGCGCGCGACCTGTACCCCGACTGGGCCTCGGTGGCCGCACAGACGGTGGCCCATCTGCGCCTGGACGCGGGCCACCATCCCGACGACCCCGAGCTGTGCGCCCGGGTCGCGGAACTCTCCGTCAAGAGCGAGGATTTCCGCCGCCTGTGGGCCGACCACCAGGTCAAGGCGTGTGTACGCGGGGTGAAGCGCGTCCGCCATCCGGTGGCGGGCCTGCTGACGCTGCCCTACGAGACGCTCACGGTCCAGGGCGACCCGGACCAGACGATCGTGGTCCATACGCCGGAGCCGGGCTCGGAGACGGCGGAGCGGCTGCAGTTGCTGGGGAGTTGGGCCAGTACCGCCCGCTGATCCAGGAATTATCCGCGGGGACCGCCGCACCCCCGTTGCCGGGGGGCGGGACGACGGCGGTCCCCGCGAGGGACGTCGACCGGGTCAGGACCGGGTCTCACGTCCGGCGTCCATGGAGGTCCGGGAGCCGCTCCGGAGGTCCTTGGACGTTCGGCGCCGGCTGGGGCGGGGAGCCGCTCCCGCCCTGCCGACACCCACTAATGTGCCGGACCCGTGTTAAGCGGGTGCTGCGCTGACGTGACACCCTCGTACCACTTCCGCGAAGCCCCGAAGGCTGCTGATCACCGCAAGTTCGCCGCAGACACGGGCCGTTCACCGTACGTTCGCCGCTACTTCCCGCCCTTGGCGAGGAAGGCGAGCAGGTCCTGACGGCCGATCACCCCGGTGGGCTTGCCCTCGACGAGGACGATCGCCGCGTCCGCCTTGCCGAGCACGGACATCAGGTCGCCGACGGGCTCGCCGGAGCCGACCTGCGGCAGCGGGGCCGACATGTGCTTCTCCAGCGGGTCCTCCAGGGAGGCCGTCTTGGTGAACAGGGCGTCGAGCAGCTCCCGTTCCACGACGGAACCGACGACCTCGGCCGCCATCACGTCCGGGTGACCCGCGCCCGGCTTGACGATCGGCATCTGCGAGACGCCGTACTCGCGCAGCACCTCGATGGCCTGGCCGACGGTCTCGTCGGGGTGCATGTGGACGAGGGACGGCATGGCGCCGTGCTCCTTGTCGTTCAGCACGTCGGCGACACGGGCGCTCGGGCCCGCGTCCTCCAGGAAGCCGTAGTCGGCCATCCACTCGTCGTTGAAGATCTTGCTGAGGTAGCCACGACCGCTGTCCGGCAGGAGGACGACGACCACGTCGTCCTCTTCGAGCCGCTCGGCGACGCGCAGCGCGGCGACCACGGCCATCCCGCAGGAGCCGCCGACCAGCAGGCCCTCCTCCTTCGCGAGACGGCGGGTCATCTGGAAGGAGTCCTTGTCGGAGACCGCCACGATCTCGTCGGCGACCGTGCGGTCGTAGGCGGTCGGCCAGAAGTCCTCACCGACGCCCTCGACGAGGTACGGCCGCCCGGAGCCGCCCGAGTACACCGAGCCCTCGGGGTCGGCGCCGACGACCTGGACCTTGCCGTCGCTGACGTCCTTGAGATAGCGGCCGGTGCCGGAGATGGTGCCGCCGGTGCCGACGCCCGCCACGAAGTGGGTGATCTTCCCCTCCGTCTGCTCCCACAGCTCGGGGCCGGTGGAGGCGTAGTGCGAGGCCGGGTTGTTGGGGTTGGAGTACTGGTCGGGCTTCCACGCGCCCGGCGTCTCACGGACCAGCCGGTCGGAGACGTTGTAGTAGGAGTCCGGGTGCTCGGGGTCGACGGCGGTCGGGCAGACGACGACCTCCGCCCCGTAGGCCCGCAGCACATTGATCTTGTCGGTGCTCACCTTGTCGGGGCACACGAAGATGCACTTGTAGCCCTTCTGCTGGGCCACGATGGCGAGCCCGACCCCGGTGTTGCCGCTGGTCGGCTCGACGATGGTGCCGCCGGGCTTGAGTGCGCCGCTCTCCTCCGCGGCCTCGATCATGCGCAGAGCGATCCGGTCCTTCACCGAACCGCCCGGGTTGAAGTACTCCACCTTGGCCAGGACGGTCGCCTTGATGCCCTTGGTCACGCTGTTGAGCCTCACCAGCGGGGTGTTGCCGACGAGACTGATCATCGAGTCGTGGAATTGCACCGTTGTCTCCGGATGCTGCAAAAGATGTCGTCAGTGGTGCCGTCAGCCTATTGGCTCCGGGCCCGCCATGACGGTCGTTCACTCCCCGTTGGGATTGGGCCACGGTCCGTGCGGGGCAAGGAGTGGATGTACGGGTTCGAGGAGGTGGCGGCGACGCATGACGAGCATGTCGAGGGCGAGGGTAGCCCGGCGGATCGCGGCCGGCGCCGCGTACGGCGGCGGCGGGATCGGTCTGGCCGGCGCGGCCGCCGTGGGTCTGGTGCTGGCCGAGGTCCAGCTGGCCAAGCGCGCCGTGGGCAACGGCACGGCCCCGCACGCGCCGAGCGCGGAGGGCCTGTACGGCAACGGCTGCACCGCCGCCGGTGAGCCTCCGCTGCGGCTGATGATGCTGGGCGACTCCACGGCCGCGGGCCAGGGCGTACGGCGGGCCGGACAGACGCCGGGCGCGCTGCTGGCGTCGGGCCTTGCGGCGGTGGCGGAGCGACCGGTGCACCTGCGCAATGTCGCTCTCCCCGGCGCCTGCTCCGACGATCTGGAACGCCAGGTGGCGCTGACCCTGGCGGACTCCGACCGGGTGCCCGACGTCTGCGTGATCATGATCGGGGCCAATGACGTCACCCACCGCATGCCGGCGACCCGCTCGGTGCGGTATCTGGCGACGGCGGTACGACGGCTGCGCACGGCCGGCGCCGAGGTGGTCGTCGGCACCTGCCCCGACCTCGGCACCATCGAGCCGGTCCAGCAGCCCCTGCGCTGGCTGGCCCGGCGGGCCTCCCGGCAGCTCGCGGCCGCGCAGACGATCGGCGTCGTCGAGCAGGGCGGCCGTACGGTGTCGCTGGGCGATCTGCTGGGCCCGGAGTTCGCGGCGAACCCGCGCGAGCTGTTCGGCCCCGACAGCTACCACCCGTCGGCGGAGGGCTACGCCACAGCCGCGATGGCCGTCCTCCCGACGGTCTGCGCGGCCCTCGGCCTGTGGCCGGCGGAGGAGGAGCGCCCCGACGTCTCCCGCCGCGAGGGCTTCCTGCCGGTGGCCCGGGCCGCGGCGGAGGCGGCGTCCGAGGCGGGTACGGAGGTCACGGCGGCGATGCCGACCGGACCCCGGGGTCCGTGGGCGCTGCTCAAGCGCAGGCGCCGGCGGCGGGTCGGGGAGGCGGAACCGTCCCCCACCAGCCCGTCCGGCGTGTGAAGCGGAGCCGGCCCCTCCTGGCGAGCCGCCTTCCGTACACGCGCAGTTCACCGTCCGAGCGGTACCGCGCAACCGGATCACCCCCGGCTTTCGCGAGGGTGCGCTTCCGCTGTCATGCTACTGTCAGGAGCACAGCCCCGCGACGGAAAAGCCCCTTTCGTCTCCGCGCTCGGCTCGGGCGGCTTCACCATCTACCTGCTGCATCCGCTGGTCATCCTGCCGTTCCGGGAGCGGGGCCACATCGCCCGCGCCGACACCCATGTGGAGCTGCTCGCGCTGATGGTGTGCGGAGTGCCGCTCGCCGCGACGCTCGGTTCGCCGTGGGTGCGCCGCCTGGTCCAGCCGCTGACCAAGCCGCCCGTGGACTGGCTGTTCACCAGGCCCACCGCCCCGGCGGCGACCGAGACGCCCGAGCCGGACCTAAGCAAGCGCTTGGAAAAGAGGTCCGCATCACACCCGGATAGCGGTGACCGAAGTCTTACGTACGGGTAACTTCCCCCGTGCACCCTCTTCCGTCGTCGTCTGGAGCCGTGATGCCCGAAGCCGTGATCGTCTCGACCGCCCGCTCCCCCATCGGCCGCGCTTTCAAGGGCTCCCTGAAGGACCTGCGCCCGGACGACCTCACCGCCACGATCATCCAGGCCGCCCTCGCCAAGGTCCCTGAGCTGGACCCCCGGGACATCGACGACCTGATGCTCGGCTGCGGTCTGCCCGGCGGTGAGCAGGGCAACAACCTCGGCCGGATCGTGGCCGTACAGATGGGGATGGACCACCTCCCCGGCTGCACCGTCACCCGGTACTGCTCCTCCTCGCTGCAGACCTCCCGCATGGCCCTGCACGCCATCAAGGCCGGCGAGGGCGACGTCTTCATCTCGGCCGGCGTCGAGATGGTCTCCCGCTTCACCAAGGGCAACTCCGACTCGCTGCCCGACACGCACAACCCCTTCTTCGCCGAGGCCGAGGCCCGTACCGAGGCCGTCGCCCAGCAGGAGGGCACCACCTGGCACGACCCGCGCGAGGACGGTCTCGTCCCGGACGCCTACATCGCGATGGGCCAGACCGCCGAGAACCTCGCCCGCTGGAAGGGCGTCACCCGCCAGGACATGGACGAGTTCGGCGTCCGCTCGCAGAACCTCGCCGAGGAAGCCATCAAGAACGGCTTCTGGGAGCGCGAGATCACCCCGGTGACCCTGCCCGACGGCACGGTCGTCTCGAAGGACGACGGTCCCCGCCCCGGCGTCACCCTGGAGGGCGTCCAGGGCCTCAAGCCCGTCTTCCGCCCCGACGGCCTGGTCACCGCCGCCAACTGCTGCCCACTGAACGACGGCGCCGCCGCGGTCGTCATCATGAGCGACACCAAGGCCCGCGAGCTCGGCCTGACCCCGCTCGCCCGCATCGTGTCGACCGGTGTCTCGGGCCTGTCCCCCGAGATCATGGGCCTCGGCCCGGTCGACGCCTCGCAGCAGGCGCTGCGCCGGGCCGGCCTGACCATCGACGACATCGACCTGGTCGAGATCAACGAGGCGTTCGCCGCGCAGGTGATCCCCTCCTACCGCGACCTGGGCATCCCGCTGGAGAAGCTGAACGTCAACGGCGGTGCCATCGCCGTCGGCCACCCCTTCGGCATGACCGGCGCCCGCATCACCGGCACGCTCATCAACTCCCTCCAGTTCCACGACAAGCAGTTCGGTCTGGAGACGATGTGCGTCGGCGGCGGCCAGGGCATGGCGATGGTCATCGAGCGGCTGAGCTGACCGTAGTCGTCGCGAGACGCTGAGTGACCCATAGGCCCAGATCCCGGTAACCACCCAGGTTCTGGGCCTTTTTGTGATCCAATCTCCCCCAGGATGTGACCTATCTCCCTCCGTTGAGGGATTTACGCAGGTCAGAGGCGTTTCAGCGGTACCTGCCAGGCCCAAAGTCCTGTCCGGTTCGTGACGTTACGCACTGACAGCTGGTTAGTCCACCCTTCAAGCTGATGTAGGAAGTCGGGGGTCGACTTTGAACCGGGAGTACGTCAGTGAGCGCCATGCCGATCGCCCTGCTGCTCACCACGGCAGCCGCCGGCGCCGTGGGCGTCGCCGTCCTGCGCACGCTCATGGTGCTGCGCCGACAGGTCGCGGCCCTGCACACCGAGCTCGCCGCGAACAACGCGGCCGCGGCCCGGGGTCTGGTGCCCGCCGCCCGTCCGGCCGCGGACACCGAGGAGATACGTGCCGCCGTGGCCGAGGCCCTGGCGGAGGAGCGTGAGCGGGAGCTCGCCGAGGCGCGCGCGTTCTGGGCGGCGCAGGAGGCCCGTGACGCCTCCGACGCCCCGACGCTGCTGGGCCTGAGCGACAGCGAGCTGTTCCTGCCCCGGCAGGCCGATTTCGCGGGCCTTGAGCCGCTGGAGCCGGTCACCGAGCCGACCACGGACGCCGACGAGTTCGCCGGGGAGTCCCCGGAGCTGGCCGCGGCCCGCCGCCGGCACCCCTCGCACCCGGACTTCGTACCGGTGCAGTCACCGGTCGTGAACGACCATGAGCGTACGGTCGCCACCCTTGAGGAACTGGCCGCCTCCGCCACGGAACTGACCGACGTCCGCCCGGGCCCCCTCGGCACCCTCGACGTCTACGTCTTCGCCGACGGCACGACCCTCTGCATGACCCCGGGCCACCGCGAAACGGCGGAACGCCTGGCCGCGGCCCTCCGCGCGGGCGAGACCCCGGTCCTGCTGGGCGGCTCGGGCATCTCGGGGGCGTACACCCTGACGTTCGCGTGCGGCGAGGAGAACGTGTACATCCTGGCGGACAGGGTCATAGCGAGCCTGTAGGCGCCGGGAGTCCGGGACGCCGGGTCCTGCAACTCCTCAGGGGCGCGGGAAACTGCGCGACCAGCCCCCACCGCGCCGCACCCGCCATCGAGACCTCAGACCCCCGCCCTCTGCTGCGCTTCTGCCACCAATTCCAGCGCTTCATCCACTTGGGCCTCGTCCGTAAGTACGAGGCCCAAGTCATGCACGGCGACGGTGATTTGATCAGCCGCGGCGAACATCCCCGCATCAGGCATCACCCGAGGATCCACTCCCGGCGCCTCCAAAACCTGCGCCCGCCGAGCCAACTCCCTGGCCAGCGCCAGCGCCTCCGCGGCAGCGCCCCGTTGCAGCCGGGACTGCGGCGCGGCCCGCAAACGGTCGGCGAAGTGATCAACAGCCCGGGTCAGACGCGTCGTATCCACCACGCCGCAACCGTACGCGCCGCACCCGCACTGTTGCCAACACGCGAACGCTCAGGCACGGTGACCTGAAGGACCGGCTTACATCCCCTGCGTCCGGAGGCGCCGATGTCCCACGTCCTCTCCGAGGAGACCCACCGCAACATGCTCGCCCGCATCCCCCATTGCACCGGTCGCGAAGTCTCCGACTGGCTCCGCACCGTTGAAGAAGGCCCGGCCCTCGTCCGCTTCGAGGAGAAGGTCAGCTGGCTTCGCCACGAATACGACCTCGCGTACGGCCACGCGAAGGCGATCGTCCACGAGTACGACCTGAGGAGGGCCGCGCGCAAGTTCTTCTAGGCGCGCACTGTTTCCGCAGACGCCGAAGGGCCCCGGGTCCTCGACCCGGGGCCCTTCCGAAGCGGCGACTAGTCGCTGCTGTTGAGGATCGCGATGATCCTCAGGAACTCCATGTAGATCCACACCAGCGTCAGGGTGAGACCGAAGGCGGCGAGCCAGGCCTCCTCGGGCGGGGCACCGTAGGCGATGCCGTCCTCGACCTGCTTGAAGTCCAGGGCGAGGAAGCAGGCGCCGAGCAGGATGCCGACGACACCCATGATGATGCCGAGCGGGCCGCTGCGGAAGCCGAGGCCGTCACCGCCGCCGAAGACGGCGAACAGCAGGTTGACCGCCATCAGCAGGATGAAGCCGAGCGCGGCCGCCATCACGAAGCCGACGAAGCGGCGGTTGACGCGGATCCAGCCCGCCTTGTACGCCACCAGCACGCTGAGGAAGACCGCCATGGTGCCGAGCACGGCCTGCATGGCCGCACCGTCGGCGAGACGGTTGTCGACGACGCTGGAGACCACGCCGAGGAACACACCCTCGAACGCGGCGTACGACAGGATCAGCGCGGGCGAGGCCTTGCGCTTGAAGGACTGCACGAGCGCCAGGACCATGCCGATCAGGCCGGCGCCGATGGCGATGCCGTAGGACCGGCTGATGTTGGCGTCGTCGACCGGCAGCAGCGCCCAGGCGAGCGCGGCGGTGACGATCAGTACGCCGAGGGTCGTGCCGGTGCGCATGATGACGTCGTCCAGCGTCATCCGGCCAGTGGTGACCGGGGCCTGCGGCGGCGCGCCGTGCTGCAGGTCCTGCTGGGCGTAAGGGTTCTGCGCGTACGGGTTCTGGGCGTAGGGGGTGGCCCCCTGCGGCTGGGCATACGGGTTGCCCTGCGTGCCCACAGCGGCGCCCCCGGCCTGCGGCTGGGCGCTGAAGCCCGCGTAGCCGTTGTCGCGGCTGAACCCCCGTCGCGAGAAGACCGGGTTGCTGCTCCTCATTTCACTCCTCCATGGCCACCTTGTGGGCCTTGGGCTCAAGAGTAATGGAAAGGCAAAAGAAAGACCCTAGTGCTTGGGGAGGATCTTTCCCTCGCTGTGCTGCGCAACACGCTACGCGGATCCGTGATTCCCGGCACCGGAGGCCCTCATTCATGACCAAGCCGCTACATGGCCGGAACCCATCGGTGATCAGTCGACCGGGAAGCCCGTGTACGCCTCGGCCAGCTCGGTCTCGGCGGCCCGCGAGGACGTGATCCGCGCCAGCCGGGCGAGCTGGAGCCGGTCCTCGAACGGGGTGGCGTCCGGGGCGCGGTGCAGCAGCGTCGTCATGTCGTAGGAGAACCGCTCGGCCTGCCACACCCGCCGCAGACAGGTCACCGAATAGGCGTCGAGCAGCTCGGCCGACCCGGTCTCCTTCTCGTACGTCAGCGCCCGCGCGAAGGTGACGACGTCCCCCACGGCCAGGTTCAGCCCCTTGGCCCCGGTCGGCGGCACGATGTGCGCCGCGTCCCCGGCGAGGAAGAGCCGGCCGTGGCGCATGGGCTCATGGACGTAGGAGCGCATGGGGGTGACCGACTTCTGGGTGATCGGGCCGCGGTCGAGCCGCCAGTCGTCGTCGGTCTCGAAGCGGCGCTCCAGCTCGGCCCAGATCTCGTCGTCGGACCAGGCCTCGGGTGCGGTGCCCCCGGGCACCTGGAGGTAGAGGCGGGAGACGGACGGGGAGCGCATGGACAGGAGGGCGAAGCCGCGGTCGTGACGGGCGTACACCAGCTCGTCGTGGGACGGCGGGACATCGGCCAGGATGCCGAGCCAGGCGAAGGGGTACGTCCGCTCGAAGGTCCGGCTCAGCTCCGCGGGGATCGTCTTCCTCGCCACGCCCCAGAAGCCGTCGCAGCCCACGACGTAGTCGCACTCCAGGACGTCCTCGCGGCCCTCGTGCCGGAAGCGGATGCGCGGGCGGTCGCTGTCGGCGTCCTCGACGGCCAGCGCCTCCGCCTCGAAGAGGAGCGGGCCGCCGTCCTTCAACTGGAGGGCGATGAGGTCCTTGCAGACCTCGGTCTGGGCGTAGACCATCACCGACCGGCCGCCGGTGAGGGCGGGGAAGTCGACGCGGTGCCGGGTGCGGTCGTAGCGCAGCTCCATGCCGTCGTGGCGCAGGCCCTCGCGGTCCATGCGCTCGCCGGCCCCGGCCGCGCGCAGGACGTCGACGGTGCCCTGTTCCAGGATTCCGGCCCGCTGGCGCTGCTCGACATAGGCGCGGTCGCGGCTCTCCAGGACGACCGAGTCGATTCCCGCGTTGGTCAGGAGCCGGGCGAGGAGGAGGCCTGCGGGGCCGGCTCCGATGATGCCGACGGTGGTGCGCATCGGTCGTTCCCTTCCGCGGTGTTCGTCTGGTGAAATTTACTTCACTGACTTGATGCCGTGAGTCTCCGAGCGCAACCGCCCGCTGTCAACGGTCCCTGCGGTGAAGTTCTCGATGAAGGGTGCACGGAAAGGGCCGCGAATCGGCGGCCGAGCGTAGGTCGGAGGTGCCCGGAACCGGACTTGAACCGGTACGCCCGCGAGGGGCAGCGAGGTTTAAGCTCGCCGTGTCTGCATTCCACCATCCGGGCAGGCCCTGGGCTCCGCGTCGAGGTTCCGAGCCTATCGGGATGCGTCCCCCGAACAGCGGAAGGACGGCCCGATGTTGTCTTATTTTATTGACGTCTGAGGGTGCATCAGCCCACGGTACGGGCCATCCGCACTTGCCAATAGCCTTGCAACCGGTGCCCGGCCACGCATGCGGAATGACGGAATTTCACCGCCCGAACAAGGACGCTCCACCTGTTCTCGACAGCCGGGCTCTCAGGGGCCGCCGTCATCCCCAGGTATGACGCCGCCGCGCTCGGTGCGACCCGAGTCTGCCTTCGGAACCGGAACAGCGGCTGACTACACGGACACCGGCGGCCATGACGATGGAAGACGTCCCCCGAACACTTCCGTCTTCTGTCGAGGAGCGCCTTCACGTGACCACCACCTCCATCGCCGGCCGGGCCACCGCCGTGGCCGCGCGCGCCACGGATCTGTCGAAGATCTACGGACAGGGCGAGACCCAGGTGGTCGCCCTGGACCGGGTCTCCGTCGATTTCCGGCAGGCCGAGTTCACCGCGATCATGGGCCCGTCCGGCTCCGGCAAGTCCACGCTGATGCACTGCGTGGCGGGCCTGGACACCTTCTCCTCCGGTTCCGTGCGCGTCGGTGAGACCGAGCTGGGCTCACTGAAGGACAAGCAGCTCACCAAGTTGCGCCGGGACAAGATCGGCTTCATCTTCCAGGCGTTCAACCTGCTGCCGACGCTGACCGCGCTGGAGAACATCACCCTCCCGATGGACATCGCGGGGCGGAAGCCGGACAAGCAGTGGCTGGACTCGGTGATCCAGATGGTGGGCCTCAAGGACCGCCTCTCGCACCGGCCCTCCCAGCTCTCCGGCGGCCAGCAGCAGCGTGTCGCCGTGGCCCGCGCGCTCGCCTCCCGGCCGGACATCATCTTCGGCGACGAGCCGACCGGAAACCTCGACTCCCGCTCCGGCGCCGAGGTCCTGGGCTTTCTCCGCAACTCCGTAAGGGAGTTGGGGCAGACCGTCGTGATGGTCACCCATGACCCGGTGGCCGCGGCCTACGCCGACCGGGTGGTCTTCCTCGCCGATGGCCGGATCGTGGACGAGATGTGTCAGCCGACCGCCGACAACGTCCTCGACTTCATGAAGCAGTTCGACGCGAAGGGCCGCACCAGCTGATGTTCCGCACCGCCCTGCGCAACGTCCTCGCGCACAAGGCCCGGCTGCTGATGACCGTGCTCGCCGTCATGCTCGGCGTCGCGTTCGTCTCCGGCACCCTGGTCTTCACCAACTCCCTCTCCAACGCCCTGCAGAACAGCTCCGCCGAGGGCTTCGACCAGGTCGACGTCGCCGTACAGCCCAAGTCCCAGGAGGACAAGGGCAGTACGATCGGCAAGACTCCCGAGCTGACGACGGCTCAGCTCGACACGGCCGCCGAGGTACCCGGCGCCGCCTCCGCGATCGGCGTCGTGAACGGCTTCACCGCCATCGCCGACAAGGACGGCAAGCTCATCGGCGGCGGCTTCCAGTCGCAGGGCGGGAACTACTGGGGTGACAAGGACGCCCGGTACCCGCTCGTCGACGGGCACACGCCGAGCGGCCGGGACGAGGTCCTCATCGACTCCGAGACCGCCGAGCGCGCCGGGTACAAGGTCGGCGACACCGTCCGGCTGTCCGTCGACGGACCGGTGCTGGAGCCCACCATCGTCGGAATCTTCACCACCGACGACGGCAATGTCGCCGCCGGCGGCAGCCTCGCCCTGTTCGACACGGCGACCGCGCAGAAGCTGTTCGGCAAGACGGGCACGTACGACGAGATCGACGTGAAGGCGGCGGCCGGCACCAGCCAGACCCAGCTCAAGGCCGCGCTCGACGAGGCGCTGCCGAAGAACCTGGTGGAGACCACCACGGGCACCCAGCTCGCCGACGACCAGGCCGAGACGATCTCCTCGTCGATGAGCGGGCTGAAGCAGGGGATGCTGGTGTTCGCCGGTATCTCGCTCTTCGTCGGCACGTTCATCATCGCCAACACCTTCACCATGCTGGTCGCCCAGCGCACCAAGGAGCTGGCGCTGCTGCGCGCGGTCGGCGCCTCGCGCAAGCAGGTCACGCGGTCGGTGCTGATCGAGGCGTTCGTGGTGGGTGCGGTGGCCGCGGTGGCCGGTCTGGTCGCGGGCATCGGCATCGGGGCCGGACTGCGCTCCCTGATGGGCACGCTCGGCGCGACCGTCCCCGACGGACCGCTGGTGATCTCGTCCGGCACCATCGTGACCGCCCTCGCGGTCGGCGTGGTGATCACCATGCTGGCGGCCTGGCTGCCCGGCCGCCGGGCGGCGAAGATCCCGCCGGTGGCGGCGATGAGCAGCCTGCACGCGCAGGCGACGACCAAGTCGCTGGTGCTGCGCAACACGCTCGGCGCGCTGTTCTCCGGCGCGGGTGTCGCGGTCGTGCTGGCGGCGACCGCGATGGACGGCTCGGACGGCCAGGCCCCGATGGGGCTCGGCGCGGTCCTGCTGATCATCGGCGTCTTCATCCTGACGCCCCTGCTGTCCCGCCCGCTGATCGCGGCGGCCTCGCCGGTGCTGCGGATCTTCGGAGTCTCAGGCAAGCTCGCCCGGCAGAACTCGGTCCGCAATCCGCGCCGTACGGCCGCCACCGCCTCCGCGCTGATGATCGGGCTCACCCTGATCACCGGTATGACGGTGATGGCGGGCAGCCTCCAGCAGGGCATCGACAAGATGGCCAGCTCGGCGCTGCGCGCGGACTACGTGGTCTCCATGGCGAACGGCAACGAGCTCTCGCCGGACGTCGACAGGAAGCTGCGCGAGCTGGACGGCGTCACCGCCACCAGCCCGCTGCGCAACGCCCCCTCCCGGATCGACGGCGACACCGAGTACCTGACCGGCGTCAACGGCTCCTCGATCGCCGATCTGACCGAACTGCCCATGGACAGCGGCGCCTTCAGGGTCGGCGGCACGGAGGTCGTCGTCGACGACGAGACCGCCGAGTCCCATGGCTGGCGGGCCGGTTCGGCCTTCACCGCGCACTACGAGGACGGCAAGGCGCAGAAGCTGACCGTCGCCGGGGTGTACGAGGGCAACGAGATGATCCAGGGGATCATGCTCGACAACGCCACCCTCGCCCCGCACGTCACCGACCCGGCCGACATGCAGGTCATGGTGAAGACGGCCGACGGGGCCTCGGAGCAGACGAAGGACGCGCTGGAGAAGGCCCTCGGCTCCAACCCGGCGATCAAGGTCCAGGACAAGAAGGACCTGTCCAACGAGATCGCGCAGATGTTCACGCTGATCCTCAACATGGTCTACGGCCTGCTCGCCATGGCGGTGATCGTGGCGGTCCTCGGCGTCATCAACACCCTCGCGATGTCGGTGTTCGAGCGCTCGCAGGAGATCGGCATGCTCCGCGCCATCGGCCTGGACCGCAAAGGCATCAAGCGGATGGTCCGTCTGGAGTCCCTGGTGATCTCGCTGTTCGGCGGGGTGCTGGGCATCGGTCTCGGCGTGTTCTTCGGCTGGGCGGCCGGTGAACTGCTGGCGTCGAGGATGGCGACGTACGAACTGGTCCTGCCCTGGGCCCGGATGGGTGTCTTCCTGCTGCTGGCGGCGACCGTGGGGGTGCTGGCGGCGCTGTGGCCGGCCCGGCGGGCGGCGCGGCTGAACATGCTGACGGCGATCAAGTCGGAGTAGCGGCAAGGAGAACAAGGGCCCCGCTTCCGTCACGGAGGCGGGGCCCTTCGTCAGTTCCAGGTCCGGGATCTCAGCGGCATCCCGGAGGCGCCCGACTCGGGGGTGCGGACCGCCAGGACCTGGTTGACGCCGATGCGGTTGCGCTCGAAGGCGAGCGCCGAGGCGGCCATGTACAGGCGCCAGACGCGGGCCCGGCCGGGGCTGGTGAGCCGTACCGCCCGGTCCCAGTCGGCCTCCAGACGGGCGACCCACCGGCGCAGGGTGAGGGCGTAGTGCTCCCGGATCGACTCGACGTCCCGCACCTCGAACCCGGCGCGTTCCAGCTGGCCGACGGTGACACCGACGGGCTGGAGCTCGCCGTCGGGGAAGACGTAGGCGTCGATGAACTCGTCGACGCGGTACGAGGACTCGTCGCGCTGGGGACGCCGGCCGATCTGGTGGTTGAGCAGCCGGCCGCCGGGCTTCAGCAGCCGGTGCAGCACATCGGCGTACTCCAAGTACCGCTCGGCGCCGACGTGTTCGGCCATCCCGATGGAGGCGATCGCGTCGTAGGGCCCGTCCGCCACATCGCGGTAGTCCTGTACGCGGATCTCGATCCGGTCGGTGAGTCCCTCGTCGGCGGCGCGCTTGCGGGCGTACGCCGCCTGCTCCTGCGACAGCGTGATGCCGACGACGCTCACGCCGTACTCCCGGGCGGCGTGGATCGCCATGGAACCCCAGCCGCAGCCGACGTCCAGGAGCCGCATCCCGGGCCCCAGGCCGAGCTTGCGGCAGACCAGGTCGAGTTTGTCGCGCTGGGCGTCCTCCAGCGTCCCGGCATCCTCCCAGTAGGCGCAGGAGTACACCATCGAGGGGCCGAGGACGATCTCGTAGAAGTCGTTGCCGACGTCGTAGTGGTGGCTGATGGCGCGTCTGTCGGTGCGCTTGGTGTGGAGGTGGCCGCGGCGTCTGCGGACCTCCTCCTCGGGGGGCGCGGGCGGGGGCAGCGGCCCGCCCAGGGCGACGAGTCCTCTGACCGCCGAGCGCACCTCCGGGTCGCGCAGCGCCTCGGCGAGCGAGCGGGCGTCCTCGCCGCGCTCCCACAGGAAGCCGGAGAGCGCACCGAGGGCGGCGTACAGATCCCCCTCGACGTCCAGGTCGCCGGCCACCCAGGCGCGGGCGAGGCCGAGTTCGCCCGGCCGCCACAGGAGCCGGCGCACGGCACGGCGGTTACGGACGATCAGCAGCGGTGCGCCCGGCGGGCCCGTCTGTGATCCGTCCCAGGCGCGGATACGCATCGGGAGCGGCGCTCCCAGCAACTGTTCGACGAGGCCCTTCAGCCGCAGCGCGGCGTCTGCCATGGCGCACCTCCATGACGGTGATCCCGGAATGTCCACTACCCACGTAAACACCAACGGGGCGGCGGCGCAGTCCCCCATCTGCGTTAAGACTTCCCTGCCCGGAAAAGACCGAAGGACCCCCTGCACCACGGATGGCAGGAGGTCCTTCGGCTGGGATCAGCGGGCTGCGGCCGTCAGGAGGCCTTCGCCTTCTGCTCGGTCTTGCTCACGGCGGCGACCGGCGCGGGCGCCGGCTTGGCGGCCTCGTAGAACTCCTCGCGCGGGGACTCAAGAGCACCCAGGGCGACGACCTCGCGCTTGAGGAACATGCCGAGCGTCCAGTCGGCGAAGACGCGGATCTTGCGGTTCCAGGTCGGCATCGCCATGCCGTGGTAGCCGCGGTGCATGTACCACGCGAGCCGGCCCTTGAGCTTGATCTTCATCTTGCCCATGACGATCATCGCGACGCCCTTGTGGAGGCCGAGGCCCGCCACAGCACCCTTGTTGGCGTGGGCGTAGTCCTTCTGCGGGAAGCCCCGCATACCGGAGACCACGTTGTCGCCGAGGACCTTCGCCTGCCGCAGCGCGTGCTGGGCGTTCGGCGGGCACCAGGCGTTCTCGTTGCCCGCCTTGCGGCCGACGAGGTCCGGGACCTGGGCGTTGTCACCGGCGGCCCAGATGTAGTCGGTGCCCTTGACCTGGAGCGTCGGCTCGCAGTCGACGTGACCGCGGGGGCCGAGCGGCAGACCGAAGCGGGACAGGGCCGGGTTCGGCTTGACGCCGGCGGTCCACACGATGGTGTTGGAGTCGACCTCAAGGCCGTTCTTCAGCACCACGTGGCCGTCGACGCAGGAGTCCATGGAGGTGGAGAGGTAGACCTCGACCCCGCGGGCCTCCAGGTGCTCCTTGCCGTACTGGCCGAGCTTGGGGCCGACCTCGGGGAGGATCTTGTCGGCGGCGTCGACGAGGACGAACCGCATGTCCTCACGGGAGACGTTGGTGTAGTACTTGGCCGCGTCGCGGGCCATGTCCTCGACCTCGCCGATGGTTTCCGCGCCCGCGAAGCCACCGCCGATGAAGACGAAGGTGAGCGCCTTGCGGCGGATCTCCTCGTCGGTGGTGGAGTCGGCCTTGTCCAGCTGCTCCAGCACGTGGTTGCGCAGGCCGATGGCCTCCTCGATGCCCTTCATGCCGATGCCCTGCTCGGCGAGGCCGGGGATCGGGAAAGTGCGCGAGACCGCGCCCATCGCGATGACCAGGTAGTCGAACGGCAGCTCGTACGCCTCGCCCACGAGGGGGGCGATCGTGGCGACCTTGCGGTCCTGGTCGATGGTGGTGACCCGGCCGGTGAGGACCTCCGCCTTGGGCAGCACGCGTCGCAGCGGGACGACGACGTGGCGCGGGGAGATGCTGCCGGCGGCGGTTTCGGGGAGGAAGGGCTGGTAGGTCATGTACGACCGGGGGTCGACGACCGTGACGGTCGCCTCTCCGTAGCGCATCTTCTTGAGAATGCGCCGAGCTGCGTACAGGCCTACGTACCCACCGCCTACTACGAGGATCCTGGGACGCTCCGTGGTGCTCATGCCATCGAGTATCCACCCGCCCCAGGGGGGTCGCTCGTGCGCCCCTTCACAAGCTTCTGCAGGGGGTGTGCTATCCTCCGCAGCCCGCGTGATCCAGGTCATGGCGGCGAGGGGGAACCACCGTGTAGGGCGGACCGTTGTCAATGCCGCGTGAGCTGCCTCTCTGAGCGTCGAAGGCCTCCGTGAGCCCTCCGGAACACACCCTCGCGAACCCCTCCTCCGGAACCCTCCCACACCCCTTCTGAACATGTTCAAGCGGGTGTTGGGCCCCCGGAAGGGCCAACCGGCCCCCCTTCGGTGCCCCGACCGGGCCGAATTCCTTGTGAAGAACTTCACGAACTTTTCCCGACGGAGTGTCGCAGAGGGGCCCTCAAGGACCTCTCGAACGTGCTCAGACGCTACATGACCTGCTCAGCCGAGGGCTACCGATCAGTAACAAAGGAGAGCTACGCCACCGACCAGGCGATGCCGTCGAGGATGTCGTGCTCACTGACGACGACCTCCTCGGCACCGATCCGCTCCATGATCGCCAGCAGTACGAGGGCCCCCGCGGCGATGACGTCGACCCGCCCCGGATGCATGGAGGGAACGGCCGCGCGCTCGGCATGCGTGGAGTGCAGCAGCCACTGGGTGATCTCACGGACGCGGTCGTGGGAGACGCGGGAGTGATGGATACGGGCGGAGTCGTACTCGGGCAGCTGCTGCGCGACGGCCGACACGGTGGTGACGGACCCGGCGAGCCCGACGAGGGTGTGCGCCTCCCGCAACGGCACGGTCCGCTCCGCGAGATCGAGGGCGGCCTCGACATCGGCACGCATGGCCGCGATCTGCTCCTCGGCGGGCGGATCGGACACGACCCCGTCCCGTACGAGATGCCGCTCGGTCATCCGCACACACCCGACGTCGACGGAGCGGGCGGCGCGGACGTGCGCCTCCCCGACGACGAACTCGGTGGACCCACCGCCGATGTCCACGACGAGATAGGGCTTGGGGAGGTGGTCGTGCTCGGCCAGCTCCTTGGTGGCACCGGTGAAGGAGAACTCGGCCTCCTGATCCCCGCTGATCACCTCGGGCTCGACCCCCAGGATCTCGATGACCCCGCGCACGAAGTCATCGCGGTTCTCGGCGTCCCGAGACGCGGAGGTGGCGACAAAACGCACCCGCTCCGCCCCGTGCTCCTTGATGACCGCCGCGTACTCACGACAGGCGGCAAAGGTCCGCTCCAACGCCTCAGGAGCGAGCCGCCCGGTCCGATCGACCCCCTGCCCGAGCCGCACGATGGTCATACGACGGTCCAGATCGACGAGTTCACCCT
Organism: Streptomyces sp. P17; assembly: GCF_032436805.1. NCBI lineage: Bacteria > Bacillati > Actinomycetota > Actinomycetes > Kitasatosporales > Streptomycetaceae > Streptomyces > Streptomyces sp. P17. The sequence goes on from NZ_JAVRBF010000015.1 coordinate 20,419, forward strand.
TGGCCGGGTCGGCATCGGCGACGAGGAGACGGATGGAGTTCGTACCGCAGTCGATCGCGGCGACGCGGGTCACTGGACGTCCTCCTGAACCTGCGTCACACACGCGCCCTTGCGCCACCACTCCGGCAGCATCGCAAGAGCCTCGTCCCCCAGCGGATTCACACCGGGCCCCGCCGCCAGCGAGTGCGCCACCAGCACATGCAGACACTTCACCCGGTCCGGCATCCCGCCGGCGCTCGGGAAGCCCTTCAGCTCCTCGATCTCGTCACGGCGCCGAACGTAGTCCTCATGCGCGGAGCGGTACGCGGCGGCCAGCTCGGGATCCGTCTGCAACCGCTCGGTCATCTCCTTCATGACCCCCTCCGCCTCCAGCGTCCCGATGGCGGAGTTCGCCTTGGGGCACGTCAGGTAGTACAGCGTCGGGAAGGGCGTACCGTCCGGCAGCCGAGGCGCCGTCTCCACCACATCCGGCTGCCCGCAGGGACAACGGTGCGCGATGGCGCGCAGCCCACGCGGCGGCCGGCCGAGCTGCTGCTTGAAGGCCTCGACATCCGCGTCGGTCGGCTCGGTACGCGGAGTAGAGGGCGGGGGCGTTTCCATACCAGTCTTTCGTCTCTGTCTGTCTATCGATCGGCGGCGTCGGACTTGTCGACCCCGTCCCAGACGTTCGCGTACCAGGGCCGGTCGGCGGCGCCCAGGTCGGTGCGCGCCTGCTTCGCCGCGTCGGGGTCGACCACGATGAAGCCGGTCTCCCCCGGCATCACATAGTGCAGCCGCTCCCGGATCCGCTGCTCCGCGTACGCGTCGTCCTGCCAGCGTGCCTTGAGATCGCGCAGTTCCTCCACCCGCTCCTGGGCCTGCTGCTTCTTCCGCTCCAGATCGGCGATCTCGGAGCGCTGGGCGACGTACTGCCTTATCGGGTAGGCGAGCGCGACGACCAGGGAGCAGACGACGAGGGCGAGCAGGGCCGCGCGGCCGGTGAGCCGGGAGCGGCGGGCCTGCCGTTTGGTCTGGGAGCGGTAGACACGGGCCGCCGTCTGCTCACCGAGCAACCTGATCCTGGTCGCGGTGGAGAAACGGTCCCGCTCCTTGACGGCCATCGCTCACTCCCGTTCACACGCGCGTACGTCCCCGCACACGGTACGGGACCGGGTACGGGGACGTACGTACGACGGGCTAGGCCATTAGCCCTTGAAGCGGGGGAAGGCCGAGCGACCGGCGTACACCGCGGCGTCGTCGAGGATCTCCTCGATGCGCAGCAGCTGGTTGTACTTGGCGACGCGCTCGGAGCGGGCCGGGGCGCCGGTCTTGATCTGGCCGCAGTTGGTGGCGACGGCGAGGTCGGCGATGGTGACGTCCTCGGTCTCGCCGGAGCGGTGGGACATCATGCACTTGAAGCCGCTGCGCTGGGCGAGCTCCACGGCGTCCAGGGTCTCGGTGAGCGAACCGATCTGGTTCACCTTCACGAGCAGCGCGTTGGCCGCGCCGTCCTCGATGCCACGGGCGAGGCGCTCCGGGTTGGTGACGAACAGGTCGTCGCCGACGAGCTGGACCTTGTCGCCGAGCTTGTCGGTGATGGTCTTCCAGCCGGCCCAGTCGTCCTCGAACAGCGGGTCCTCGATGGAGACGAGCGGGTACGCCTCGACAAGTTCGGCGTAGTACTCCGTCATCTCGGCGGCGGAGCGCTCCTTGCCCTCGAAGGAGTAGACGCCGTCCTTGTAGAACTCGGAGGCGGCGACGTCGAGCGCGAGGGCGATCTGCTCGCCGGGGGCGTAACCGGCTTCCTTGATGGCCTCAAGGATGAGGTCGAGGGCCTCGCGGTTGGAGCCGAGGTTCGGGGCGAAGCCGCCCTCGTCGCCGAGGCCGGTGGACAGGCCCTTGGCCTTCAGCACCTTCTTGAGGGTGTGGTAGACCTCGGTGCCCCAGCGCAGCGCCTCGGAGAAGGACTCCGCGCCGATCGGGGCGATCATGAACTCCTGGATGTCCACGTTGGAGTCGGCGTGCGAGCCGCCGTTCAGGATGTTCATCATCGGCACCGGCAGCAGGTGCGCGTTCGGGCCGCCCAGGTAACGGAAGAGCGGGAGGTCGCTGGCCTCGGAGGCGGCGTGGGCGACGGCGAGCGAGACGCCGAGGATGGCGTTGGCGCCGAGGGAGCCCTTGTTGTCGGTGGCGTCCAGGTCGAACATCGCCTGGTCGATCAGGCGCTGCTCGGTGGCGTCGTAGCCGACCAGCTCGGGGCCGATCTGCTCGATGACGGCGAGGACGGCCTTCTCGACACCCTTGCCCTGGTAGCGGTTCGGGTCACCGTCGCGGAGCTCGATGGCCTCGAAGGCGCCGGTGGACGCGCCGGACGGAACGGCGGCACGACCCGTGCTGCCGTCGTCGAGGCCGACCTCGACCTCGACCGTGGGGTTGCCTCGGGAGTCCAGGATTTCCCGGGCTACGACGACGTCGATGGACGGCACGAGCATCTCCTTCTTGGGATGTGACGCTGGAAGTGCGGGGCAGTGAGCCTTGCGACTAGAGCCTAACCGCCTGAGGGACATCGGCCAGCCGACCGACCGTCCCGTGGACAAGGACAGACGGTACTCATTGTTTCTCAGCGGAACAAAGGAACGGTGAATTACCGGAAAAGAAAACCCCGCCCCGGTGCGTACGGGGGAACACGCACCGGAGCGGGGAGCCCGTGGGGACGGGGGTGGCCCTCACGAGGCCTCCAGTATGGAGGCCACGGATATGAGGGTCCTGTGGTTCGGCTACGGGATTACTTGAGGTCCAGCTGCTGACCGGGGTAGATCAGGTCGGCGTCCTCGACGATGTCCTTGTTCAGCTGGAAGAGCTTCTCCCAGCCGCCCTTGACGTCGTGCTCCTCGGCGATGGTGCTGAGGGTGTCGCCCTTGACGACCTTGTACTCGCCGTCGCCCTTCTTGACCTTCTTGCCGGTCGGGGTGGTGACGGTCTTCTGCGCCTTCTGCGCCGGACGCTCGGTCGAACGCGAGGCGGGCTGCTCCTCGGTCGAACGGGTCTCGGTGCTGGTCTCGGCGGAGCCGCCGGTGTACGCGGCGCTCGACAGGCCGGTGCCGCAAACGGGCCAGGCGCCCTTGCCCTGGCCCGCGAGGACCTTCTCGGCGATCTCGATCTGCTGGGCCTTGGAGGCCTGGTCGGCGCTGGAGGCGTACTGCGTGCCGCCGTACGCGGCCCAGGTGGAGGCGGAGAACTGCAGACCGCCGTAGTAGCCGTTGCCGGTGTTGATGGACCAGTTGCCGCCGGACTCGCACTGGGCGACGGCGTCCCACTCGGAGGCGGTGGCGGCGGAGGCGTTGCCGGCCGCCATCAGCGGGGCGGCGACAGCGGCGCCGGTGACGCCGGCGATGGCGATGGCGCGGGTGGCCTTGGACGGACGACGGTGCTTGCCCTTACCGGAAAACAGCATGGATCGATCCCCTCACCGACGCCTGCGAGGTGAGCTGTCGGGTTCGGGCCGGTTGAGTTGCCCGGCCGCGCACTCGTGCGCGGCTTCACCCCAAGCCGGTGCCGTCTGTTGAGCTGCCTCAACTGCCGGTCCCGGCGCTTACCTTGGGTCCCCCGCTCCTGCCTACGGCGCATGACGCGACGACTGTTCCCGTACGGCCGCTGGCAGGATTCGGCGTTGCGGCAGCCGGGGCTCGTGTTGGCGAGCGGTCCTGACCGTAGACAGGCGATCCGCGGAATTTCAAAGACGATCAGGGCTTCTGAGACTCATCCCACACTTTCGCCAAACCGGACATTCGGCGCGAAGCGTGACGTGAACTACCCCTGCTTTTCGACCGGTTCGACCCCTACTTCAAGGGTCTGACCGGGAAGGATGAGGTCAGGGTCGGCGCCGACGGTCGACTTGTTGGCGGCGTAGAGGCCGCGCCATCCGCCGTTCAGGTCAAGAGAGTCGGCGATGCCCACGAGACTGTCGCCCAAGCGGACGACGTACGACCCGTCGGTGGCGCTCTCCTCGGTGGTTTCCTCGGCGGGCTCGCCGCGGTGGCGGCCGGTGCCGGTGGAGCCGGTGCCGGTGGAGCCGGTGTCGGTGAGGGCGGAATCGCCTTCAGTCTGACCGGAGTTGTCCGAGTTGTCCCGCCCGGAAGTGGCTGTGGATTCGCTGTCGGTTCCCTGAGAGGCGTCACTCTCGGGGGATCCCGAGGGCTCCGCCGACTCCGTGGCGTCAGGAGACTCGGGGGACTTGTCCGACTTGGTCGAGTTGTCCGTCACCTCGGGTGACTGGGGCGCACTGGACTTCGCGTCGGAGGAGTCGCCATCGAGGGAGTCCAGCAAACCAGACGAGTCGGGCGAAGCGGAGGAGTCGGGTGAAGCGGGCTCATCGCTCGCCACGCCCGTGTCGATGTCCACCGAACCCGACTCGGCGTCAAGGCCGGAGAGCGGGCCGCAGGTCGGCCAGGCGGCGAGACCCTGGTCGGCGAGGATGCGCTCGGCGACGGCTATCTGCTGGGAGCGGCTGGCCTGGTCCGCGCTGGCGGCGTACGTCGTGCCGCCGTACCGCTCCCAGTTCTCCTGGGTGACCTGGAGACCGCCGTAATAGCCGTTGCCGCCGTCCTCGCTCCAGGAGCCACCGCTCTCGCACTCCGCGACCCGGTCCCATGTGGTGCCCTCGGCCGCGCTGGCGCCCGAGGCGCCGAGGAGCGGGATGGCGATGGCGGAGCCGGTCACTCCGGCCGCGACGATGAGAGCGGGAGCCTGGCGGGGGCGACGGTGACGACCGTTCCCGGAGAGCATGCGAGGGCCTTTCGGAGACAGCGGGGACCGGCGCGGTGCCGGTGAGGCGAGGCGCCGCGCTGACGAGTGAACGTATCGGCAGACGATCACTTGTCACAAGTTAATGCCGCGCAGATCACGTGAAGATCACAGACTTGAGGGTGTGTCACGTTTGACCTGACGGTCCGTCGAGCGGGCCTGGGCGTGGGCCGGTTCAGGCACTTGGGGTGAACTCGACCGGAAGCGTGCGCAATCCGCGCATGATAAGGCCGCCGCGCCAGCGCAAATCGGCCGGTTCCACCGCGAGTCGGAGGTCCGGGAGGCGGGTGAGGAGCGTGGCCAGCGCGGTCTGGCCCTCCAGGCGGGCGAGCGGGGCCCCCAGGCAGTAGTGGATGCCGTGGCCGTAACCGAGGTGCTGGTTGTCACGGCGGGAGAGGTCGAGCGTGTCGGGCTCGGCGAACCGCTCCGGGTCCCGGTCGGCGGCGGCGAGAACGACGAGCACCGGGTCACCGGGGGCGATGTCCTGGCCGCCGATGGTGAGGGGCTGCGTGGCGAAGCGCCAGGTGGCGAGCTCGACGGGGCCGTCGTAGCGGAGGAGTTCTTCTACGCCGGTTTCGAGGAGGGTTGTCTCCTGTGCGGCGAGGGACTGCTGGAGTCGGGCCCGCTGCTCGGGGTGGGTAAGCAGGGCAAATGTGCCATTACCGATCAAATTCACCGTGGTTTCGAAGCCGGCGAACAGAAGGATGAAGGCCATGGCGGCGGCCTCGTTCTCGGTGAGGTGCTCGCCGTGGTCGGAGGCTCGGATGAGACCGGAGATGAGGTCCTCGCCGGGGGCGGGGGTGTCGGGCAGCGCCTCCCGCTTGCGGTGGATGAGGTCGGCGAGATAGCCGCGCATCTTCTTCACGGACCGCGCGACTCCGCCTCTGGGGCCGCCCTGGTGGCGGATCATCATGCCCGCCCAGTCCCGGAAGTCGTCCTGGTCCTCGCGGGGGACGCCGAGCAGGTCGCAGATCGCGTAGATGGGGAGCGGGAAGGCGAACTCATGGATGAGGTCGGCGCTTCCGGTGTGCGCGAACCGGTCGATGAGCTGGTCGGTGAGCTCCTGCACGCGCGGCGCGAACTCGGCGACCCGGCGGGGCGTGAACGCCTTGCTGACGAGCCGTCGCAGCCGGGTGTGGTCCGGCGGGTCGATATTGAGCAGATGCGTCATCAGCTCGGCCTTGCGCTCACCGGGGATACCGGTCTTCCCCTTGGCGTGAGCGGGCTCGTCGTGATGCGCGGGGTTCTTGCTGAGCCGCTGGTCGGCCAGGGCCTGCTTGGCATCGGCGTAACGGGTGACCAGCCAGGCCTCCACCCCGCTGGGCAGCGTCGTCCGGTGCACGGGGGCGTGCTCGCGCAGCCAGGCGTAGGCGGGGTAGGGGTCGGTGGCGAACTCCCAGGTGAACAGGTCGGGGGCGGGGGTGCCGGGGGCCGGTGCCGGGGCGCCGGGGGCCGGTGCGGGGGTGCCGGGGGCCGCTGCGGGGGTGCCGGGGGCCGGTGCCGGGGCGCCGGGGGCCGCTGCGGGGGTGCCGGGGGCCGGTGCCGGGGTGCCGGGGGCCGGTGCCGGGGCGCCGGGGGCCGGTGCCGGGGCGCCGGGGGCCGGTGCCGGGGCGCCGGGGGCCGGCGCCGGGGTGGGGTGGTCGGTCACTCCTTGACGGTATCCGGCGGCGTTTCGAGGGTCTCTTCGAGTGCCGGGTCGTGGTGCCGGCCGAGGATCAGGTCGACGCCGATGCGGACGGCGCGCTCCGACGACAGTGCGGGGCCGGGGGCGGGCGGCCGCTTCGGGGCGGCCTCGGCGCGATGCCGCATCAGGGCGGCCACGAGCTGTTCTTCCCCGAGGGCCGCCCGAAGCGCGGGGAGAACCTCGCCGGCGGAGGGCTTGCCGTTCTCGGCCGCCACGCCCAGCCAGTGCAGGGCCCGCGCGAGCAGAAGGAAGCCCAGTAGTTCCGCGGGTTCGGGATTTCCCGCCTCCGCCGCTGTCTGGATATAGGGGATGGCCTCGGTCAGCTCGCCCTGTTCGAGGAGGAGATACCGCCCGAGGGAGTCGGCCATGCTCGGCTCTCTCTCCGCGAGCCTGCCCCACCAGCGCCGCGCCTCCGGGGCGTCGCCGGCCCAGGTCGACAGAACGGCGAGGATCGCATCGGCGCCGAGTTCGCCCGCCTCGGCCGCGATCCGCACGACGTCGCGAGCCGCCCGGGACACCTCCTCGCGCTCGGGCAGGTCGTACTCCGCCGCCACGTGGGCCATGGTCCCCCACAGGTGAGAGGTGAAGGGCGGCAGGCCGGGGCAACGGCTCGCGTCCGCGACGAGCGTCCCGCACGCCCGCCACGTGCCCTCTTCCGCACCGGGGACGAGCAGCCCGCTGACTCCGAGCCGGGGCCTGGTCGCCCACTCCAGGTCGTCCTGCGAGACAGGGCCGTCCAGGAGTCTGCCCCCGTGCACCCGGCTGTAGCCGTACACACCGCGTACGTTGATCATGTACTCCCATGTCCCGGGCGCCAGACCACTGGTGAGCCCACAGCGGGCGGCGTCGATGGCCGCGCTCACCAGCAGGTGCCCGTTCGCCCGCCCGCCCGGACGGCTCGCCCGGCGCCACTCCTCCCACAACTCCGGGCCGACCGACAGGAACTGGGTGACCCCCAGCTCGCCCCGCCAGCGCACGGCGTCCCTGAGCCGTGGGTCGTCCGACGGCGCGAGCCGCGCGAGTTCGTCCTCGCTCCAGTCGCAGGTCAGATCCACCGTGCGGGCGCCGCGCAGGGCTCGGGCCGTCGGATGGTCGCCGAAGCGGTGCGCCTCGTACGCCGCGTCCCTCATCGTGGCGAGCACCAGCACGCCCTCATGCGCGAGCTGCGCCAACGGCCCCGCCACCAGGCCCCGTTCGTCGAGATGGCTCTCCAGATCGTCCAGCCACACCACATATGTACCGGCGGGATCGCGCCCACGCAGGGCCGCGGGCAGCTCGCGCAGGTCCGTCCCGGAGTGGGCGTTGAAGATACGGGTGTTGTCGTCGGCGTTGCGGTTCAGTGCGGCCCAGGCGGTCGCCGTCTTGCCGGCCAGCGGCTCGCCGGTGACCACGACCAGACCGCCCTCACGCAGGGCCTGCGCCACCAGCCGGTCGAGATCCGGGTCCCGGTCGCGCGGGATGTACGGCGGCAGGGCGGGCTCGTCCCCGAAGGAGGTGACGGGCCGTACGCCCAGGGCACGGCGCCGTAACTCGGCGAGGCGGGGCCAGCCGTCGGCGGCGGGGCCGGTGTGGCCGTAGTTGTTCTGCACCGCGATGACAGGGGCGTGGAAGCTGGACTGCCTGAAGTCGACGTGGTCCTGGGGGACGCCCTGGTCCAGGGGACCGGGGAGCCGGGCGGTCACCGCTACCGGGACCGGGGCGCCGAGGACGTCGCCGCAGTCCACGCAGTAGATGTCGCCGCCCTCCGGCTGGGCCGCGCAGGACGGACAGGCGAGGGGCGCCGGCCTGAAGTCCTCTATGAACCGGTGGACTTCGTTGGCGATGAATCCCTTCTTGAACGCCTCACGGATCTTGCTCTTCCAGATCCGCGCCGCGTCCCGCGCGGACAACCTCCCGTTCAGCAGCTCGCTCCGGTAGCTGTCGAGGGTCGGGCCCACGTCCTGCTTCATCGCCAGGGCATAGATATCGACGAACGTCGGCCTGGCCCGCTCCTCCCACTCGGCGGACCCCATCGACGACACCAGAACCCCGGCCGCCGCAGCCGCCAGATCGTCCAACACGCCTGACATACAAGCCCCCGTGCCCCAGAGCCAGCCCTGGAGGTAACCGTACTAACCTTCCAGGCCCTCGGCAGCCCGCACGGCGTCCCGGTACGCCCGTCCCGCCGCCCGCAGCGCCGCCTCCGGGTCCACGCCCTCCGCCTCGGCGCGCACCGCGAGGGCGAGGAGGTCGTAGCCGATGCCCTCGGTCTTCGGGAGGGGGACCTCAAGACCGGCGGTTCTGACGCGGGAGGCCAGCTTCGCCGCGAGGGCGAGGCCCGGCTGGCCGAGGGGGATGCCGTCGGTGACGGACTCCCTGCGCTTCTCCATCGCCTTGGTGCGCAGCCAGTGCTCCTTGACCTCCTCGGGGGTGGTGGCCGTCTCGTCCCCGAAGACATGCGGGTGGCGGTGGATCAGCTTGGCGACGATGGTGCCGGCGACATCGTCGATGGAGAAGGGCGCGTCGGGGTCCTCCTCGGCGATACGGGCGTGGAAGACGACCTGGAGGAGCACGTCCCCCAGTTCCTCGCGCAGTTCGTCCCGGTCACCTTCCTCGATGGCCTCGACGAGTTCGTAGGCCTCCTCGATGCCGTACTTGGCCAGGCCCTTGTGGGTCTGCTGGGACGACCAGGGACACTCGGCACGGATGCGGTCCATGACCTGGACGAGGTCGAGCAGGCGGGCGCCCGGCAGGTCGTAGGAGGCGGGAAGCAGTTCCAGGTCCGGCATGCTGAATCGGCCGGAGCCGGCGAGGCGGGCGAGGCCGTCGGTCAGCGCCGGTTCGCCCTCGCCGGTGGCCACGACCACGACGGTGCGGCCGCCGGTGCAGGTGTCGACCAGTTCCTCGGCGGTCGGGGCCGCCTCGGCCACCCGTATCCCCGCCTCGCGCAGATACGGCAGCTGTGGATGGGCGCCGTCCGCGCACAGCACGCTGTCGGCGGAGTGCAGCGCCTGCCAGGCGGGCCAGGACAGCAGGCCGGGGGCGACGCGGTGGCTGGTGGTGAGCAGGACGATGCGGCCGGGGGCCGCGGGGGTGGCTTCGGGGCGGGTGGTGTTCACGGTTCGAAGCTAACGCACGGCGGCGACGGACCTGATCACGTTGTCCACAGGCAGGGGGGTGGGGTGTGAACGTATGACCGCAGAGTGTGCCCCGGTACGGCCCGGGAGGGCGCCGTACCGTTCCGCCTCGACACCGCTATGCCGCTACGTGGGCTGCTGCTGCGACGCCGCCGCCGTCACTTCACGCACCCACGGCGTCTTGGCGTCCACGCGGCTGCTCTTCTGGACGTCCCAGCTGCCGTAGCGCGGGTTGAGGTCGACGCCGAGCTTCTCGGAGGCCTCGGACAGGGCCTTCCAGAACTCCGGCCGGGTGGTGTCGGTGCCGAGCTCGGCGGCGAGCTTCTGGGCCTCAAGCTGGAGGCGGAGGTTCTCCTCCAAACGCTTCGGGGCCACGCCGTACTGCTGGAGCCAGGCCGTCTCCAGCTCCTTGGCGCCGCCGGCCTGCTGTTCCAGGCCGCTGCGCATCTCCTGGATCTCCTTGCGGCTGACGGTGATGCCCGCGTCCTGGGCCGCCTGGTGCAGCACCCGGTCCAGGACCATGCCGTGCAGGGTGTCGCGGGTGAGACTGCCGGTCCGGGCGACGGTCTGGGCGTACTGCGCCTCGTCCCGCACGACCGCGCGCTGCGCCGCGCGCACCTCGTTCACCCGGTTCTCCAGCTGGGAGACGGTGATCCGCTGATCACCGACGACGGCAGCCGCGCCGGGACGCGCATCGTTTCCGCAGGCGGTGAGCAGGGGTGCCGCAGCGATGGCGGCGGAGAGGAGGAGCGCGGTGCGACGGCGGCGGTGGCGGCGGTGCAAGGAGACCTCCCGAGGAGATTGTGCGACGGTGCACAAAGTCTTGCGATGATCGATGGTAGGCAGTGACCAAGCTCTGGCCAACCCATTCGACCAACGATTCACCGGGACTTCGGGCACCGGCTCGCGGGCTGGGGGCGGCCGTCCTGGCTAGCCGCGCACCTGACCCAGCCACTGCAGCGTCCGCCGGATGTCCGTCGCCAGCGGGTGGCCGGGGCCGTGCAGGCGTTCCACGTCGTGCAGGAGGCGGACGAGGGTGTCGTGGGCGGCGGGGCGGTCGCCGAGGGCGAGGAGGAGGTGGCCGATGCGGCGGCGGACGTCGTGGGCGAGCTCCGGGTCGCCGGCCACGTACTGGTTCTCGTAGTACGGGAGGAGGGCCCGGTACTCCGTCAGGGCCGCCGCCGGGTCGCCGAGCTGCTCCAGGCACTGGGCAGCGTCGTAGCGGAAGCGCAGGGACTGGGGGTCGGCGTGGCCGGCCTCGGTGGCGCGTTCGGCGGCGAGGGCGCGCAGGACGGGGAGCGCGCGCCGGTACTGGCCGTCGTCCATGAGCGTGGCCGCGTACTGCTTGCGCAGGGTGCGCACGACCGGGGAGTTCTCGCCGTGCTGCTCGGCGGCGACCGGGAGGATCGCGCCGAGGATGTCGACGGCCTGGGTGATACGGCCCTCGCCGAGGAGGCGCTTGACCTCGTCGACGGCCCGCGCGACATCCGGCTTCCCGGCGGCCGGGGTGACCGGTGTGGCGGGGGCGGGCTGGGGCGCGGGCGTGCGCGCGCGGTCCGGCCAGGGGGCGTGCGGGCGCAGGAAGGGGCGGGTGGGGTCGAGGGGCGCCCCGGTGGGCATCCCGCGCGCGGGCAGAAGCTGCGCCAGGTCCTCGTACACCTCCTGCGCGGACGCCGGGCGGTGCTGCGGGTCCTTCGCGAGCAGGCGCAGGACCAGCGCTTCCAGCGCCTCGGGCACCTCGGGGCGCATCCGGCGCACGGGCAGCGGCGGCTCGTACAGATGCCGGTGCAGCACACCGAGCGCCGTGGAACCGGAGAACGGCACGTCGCCGCTGAGGAGTTCATGCAGGAGCACACCGAGCGCGTACAGGTCGGTGTACGGGCCGACAGCGCCGCCCATCGCCTGCTCGGGCGCCATGTAGGCGGGCGAGCCGATGGGCGTGCCGGTGTGGGTGAGGCGGGTGGTGTCGGCGTCCATGACGGAGGCGACGCCGAGGTCGAGGACGGTGACCGTGCCGTCCTGCTTCACCATCACATTGCGCGGCTTGAGGTCGCGGTGGACGATCGGCACGGCGTGCACGGCGCTCAGCACGGCGCACAGTTGCGCGGCGACCGCGACCGCCCACTGCCAGGGGTACGGGTCGTGCTCGGCAAGGTGGTCGGAGAGATCCGCGCCGTCGACGTACTGCATGACGAGGAACAGCTCCTCGCCCTCGCTGCCCGCGTCATGCACGGTGACCAGACCGGGATGGTCGACCTGCGCCGTCACCCGGCACTCCCGCACGAACCGGCGGCGCAGCTCGTCCGCCTCCTGCCCCGCCACCTTGTCCGGGCGCAGCAGCTTCACCGCCACACGCCGGTCGAGCCGCTGGTCGTACGCCGTCCAGACCTGGCCCATGCCACCCTGCCCGATGAGCGCGGACAGTTCGTAACGGCCGGCGACGACACACCCTGTCGTCACGGTCACCTTCCGCCCTCGTGGTCGCCACTGCCGCGGCCGTCGTGGTTGCGCAGATAGTCACTGAGCTCGTCGAGCTCGGCACGCACCTGGTCGATACGCGCGGGCGCGGGCCGCTGCGGCGGCGGAGGTGCCGGTACGGGGGCGGGGGGCGCCGCGTCCTGGGGCATCGGCGGACGCGGGGCCGCCGGGTGGGGTATCGGCGCGGGCGGCTGCTGCGCCAGGGGCTGCTGGACCGGCGTGGTCGTGTACGGCGACAGCGGCTGCGGGTAGCCGTAGCCGGCGGGCCCGTTCGGCGCGTGGATCGTCGTGGCCTGCGCCTGTGCGTAACCGCCGTACCGCTGCCGGAGCCTGCTGTGGAAGCGGATGTCCATCACCAGGAAGTACCCGGAGCTGAACGCGCCGAGCAGCAGGACCGCCGCCAGCGCGATGTCCGACGCGACGGCCGTCTCCGGCACCGAGCCGACCACCGCGAAACACGTGATGGCCAGCGGCAGGCTCACCCACGCCAGCAGCCAGTCCGGCCACCGCCCGCGCAGGATAGCCACCCGGAACAGCGGCACGCACGCGAGGATGCCGCACGACAGCAGACCGGCGGCGGCGAACAGCACCCGCAGGGAGATGACGGTTGCCTCACTGCGGGTGGGCGGCGCCGCGCCGTGGCCGTACATGACTGCTCCTGGACCGGTTGGCCGATGGGGACGAACGAACGACAGAGTTCGAGCGTATAGGCCGACACGGACAACCGGTCCCGGGTTGTACCGAACCGTTGTTGTACTGATCACTTCCCTCGGCCAGGGCCCTCAGCCGGTGTCTCGGTCGGTGCCCCAGCCGGTGTCTCGGTCGGTGCCCCAGCCGGTGTCTCGGTCGGTGCCCCAGCCGGTGTCTCGGTCGGTGCCTTCAGTCCGGGGCGACGGTCCCGTCGGTCAGACCGTCGTACATCCCGCGCACGAGCTGGTCCCCGAGCCGGTTCGCGTGTCTCAGCGCCCGCTCGAACTCGTCGAGTGCGCGGAAGCGCGCGCCGTAGCGCCGTTGCTCGTCGAGCGGGAGCCGGGGCAGTTGGAGGCGGCGCACGTCCAGGCGGGTGGCGGTGGAGGCGTACCTGCTGGCCTGGCGGTTGTTGGCGGTGCCGCGCAGGAAGCCGGCGAGGAACCACGCGTCGAGCGCCGAGCGATCGGGGCGCAGCAGCACGAGGTTGCGTCCCAGAGCGGCGCCCTCCGTCGACTCGTCGATCACGCGCGCCATCGAGCCGCCGCCGAGCACCGGGACGACGACATCGCCGGGCTCCGTCAGCACCGGCTCCTCGTCGCTCTCGGGCAGCGACCCCGAGGGTGCCGTCCCGGCGAGGACGTCATGGTCGGTGAGCACCGGCACGCGCGCGTGGCCGCCGTTTCCGCCGGTACGCATCACCAGGGCGCCCCCGCGCGCGAGTTCACCGACGGTGGTGAGCGGCCAGCGTACGGGCCGGGCGCCCGCGGCGGGCGGCGGGGTGAGCTCGGCGGCAAGCCCGAGGGTCTCCCCCAGGCGGTCGCGCACGGCCGTGAGCTCCTCGGCGCCGTCGGCCGCCGTGGGGGGCGGCAGGTGGCGGGCCGGGGCGAGGTCGACGTCGTCGTCGAGGAGGCCGCCCGCGGCAGGACCACGACGGTCGACGGCACGCCCGCGATCGCCCTCCACGAGAAGGACGGCAAGGAGAACTTCACGCTCCACGTCGCCACCGAGGGCGAGCCGTATGTGCTGAAGCTCGTCAGCAGCACCCCCGGGGACCGCGGCTCGCTCTCCTTCAGCGACTACGGCAAGCCGGTCCCGGCGGACAAGCCCACCGGCGACATCCTGGACCTGGACGCGCTCGGCGCCTGAGCCGCGGGCACCCTCACAAGGGGTGCCGCAGCCACACCGGCGAGCGTCAGCCTCCGCACTGGCGCAGCATCATCTGCTTGTCGGGCGGCGTCACGGGCAGCTCGTACTTCAGCGAGACCTGGGCGAAGCGCACCGCGTAGGAGCAGCGGATCTGCTTGTTCGGGGGGAGCCAGGCGGCGGGGCCCGAGTCGCCCTTGGAACTGTTGGTCCGGCCGTCGACCGGCATCAGGTTCAACGGGTCGTTGGCGATGTCCTGGCGCTTTCCCTCCGGCCAGCGTGAGGCGCCCATCTGCCAGTCGTAGGAGAGCGGCATGACGTGGTCGATCTGGACTTCCGTGGCACGGGACTTGGTCCAGTCGATCGCCCTGCCGGTGTACGGGTCGTTCAGCCGCATCGCCATCACGACGCAGTCCGAGCCGGATCGGAAGCGCAGGTCCTCGCCGTCCCGCTGGAGGAGGTCGTTGCGGGTTATCTCCATCTCCCTGTTTCCTGCGATTTACGTGAGTGACAGCCGTGTCCTGCCGTTGTGCCTCGCCGTTATCAGTCACACCAAGAGGCACATGAGCGACATGCTCAGACAGGAGGGTGATCCATGGTGTTACGTACGGAGAGGGCCATCTCACCCACCACGGGAGAGGTCACCTGGTTGCTCGTCGACGAGGAGACATACCGGCCTCACCCCGAGGCTCGGGAGTTCTCGCTCTACCTGCGGGGCGCCGGACGCTCACCGCAGACCCAGCGCGCCTACATTCCCCGGATCGGCCGCTTCCTCAACTGGTGCACGGGGCGCGGCACGGACTGGAAGACCGCAGGGCTCGGCGACGTGACCCGATTCAAGTTCCACGTCGAGCAGACACCGACCAGGCAGGGGCAGCTGCCAACGGGGAAGACCGTCAACGCGGTCCTCACCGCCGTGTGTGAGTTCCTCCGATTCTGCGCCGCTCAGGGGCACGTGGCCCATGAGGTCGCCGAACGGCTGAGCGAGCCCCGCTTCCTCACCTCGCCGCCCAGTGGCTTCGATCCGGGCGAGGGTGGCCAATATCTCGTGATCAAGGCCCGTGTTCTGAAAGCACCTGAAATCGAGAAGGCTCCGGCGACGCTTACGACTCCCCAAGTCGCTCAGGTACTTGAGGCGGCCCGCACAGCTCGCGACCGGCTGCTCCTGACTGTGCTCGTCGAAGGCGGCCTGCGGATCGGCGAAGCTCTCGGGCTGCGGCGGGAGGACATGCATCTGCTGCCTGACTCCACGCATCTCGGCTGCCGAACCCGTGGCGCCCACCTGCACGTCCGGCCTCGCCAGGACAACGAGAACGGCGCACGCGCGAAGGCCGGCCGTCACCGAATGGTCCCGCTGACGCAGAGGGCAGTCCATCGTTACCGCGACCATCTCGCCGAACGAGAGGAGATCGCCGAAGCTGCCGACTGTGACTACGTCTTCGTCAACCTCGTCGGCGGCGCTGTGGGCCGCCCTGTGACGTATTCCAACGCCAAACAGGTCATCGAACGGATCGGGAAGCGCTGCGGTCTCCGTGCACGCCCGCACATGATGCGGCATACGGCAGCGACCCAGTGGATTCGCAGCGGAGTCGCACCAGATGTGGTGCAAACCCTGCTGGGACACGCGTCGTCGGCGAGCACAGCCGTCTATGTGCACGCCCATGACGAGGACCTCCGGGCCGCCGTCAACCGTCTCGCGCCGGAGGCCGCCCGATGACGCCTGCCGTCAGCCTCGCCATCGCCGTACCACCCGGCCACAGTGAGCCAGAGTGGTCGAACTGGCTCTCCGGACGCCTCGCTCCTGGTTGGCGGACAGGAGAGTGGGACCAGGACAGAGCGCTGTTCACGGCAGACCCGAGCAATCCTGCCACCAAGGTGTTCAGCTGCGTCGTTGCCGCCTGCTCCACTCATGTGGTGAGCAACGGGGCCCGCTGTGACGCCTGTCGCAAGGCCCGACTTCTCCAGGGCAACCCGGCTGACTTCGACGCGACGTACGTCCCCGTGGTGTCCCGACGCAGGCCCAACATCACGGATGGAGCGCTGCCAGGGGTGTCCCAGTTCTCTCTGTCAGGGGTATCGCCCGCCGTGTGCCACGAAATGCTGTACGGACTCCAGCAGCGCGACGCAGCCGGGATCAGCCTGGTTCCCCAGCGCGTCCGCCGTATCGTGGCCGGGCTCCCCTCGGGGCTCGGGTCGCTTCTGGAGCTGGGCGAAGACTTCGCCTCCGGGCTCCCGGCAGCTACGTCCGGAGTGCTGAATGGTGTGCTGCTCCATGTCCGTCGCGCCCGCGTCGAGTTCGAGGGCGTCGACCCGACGGTTGGTGATGTCTGGGAGTGTGCCCTGGTCGGGCTGACCGCCGGGCGTGGCAGGAAGTACATCGCCGTCCACGGTGACATCGACTTCCGGCCCGTGCGTCAGCAGTGGCTGCGGGAGTTGGTGAAGGAGTACGGGCGTACTGTCCGTCCCTGCGTTCTGGACCTGCGCCAGACGGTGTATGCGGCAAGCATCGCCTCGTCCGCCCTGGCGAACCGCGCGGACGGCGAAGCCCCGGAGCGGCTGTCGATGGCGGACATGAACGCCGTGGTGGACATGTTCCGCATCACCAAGCGGCCCGAGGACGGGCACGACTACTCAACCAGTCACCGCCGGACGCTACTGCGTTACTGGCGCGCGTTCCTTGAGTTCGCCCGCCAGGCCGGGATGATGGACCACGTGCCCGGGGGGTTCGCGTTGAACCCCCGCTTCCACACCATCGCCGCCGTCGAGGCGTCCGAGGACGACATCGGCCGGGCCGTACCGGAGCGCGTCATCGCCCAACTCGATGCGCATATTGATCTCTTGGGCACCTCGACCTCGTACGAGAGCGGCGGTTGGTCATCCGTCGACTTCGCGCGGATGTACCAGGTGGTCTACACGGTCCTCCGTGACACCGGCCGCCGCCCCGGCGAGGTGACCAGCCTGCACCGCGACTGCCTGGAGCGGGTCGACGGCAAGCCCACCCTCCTTTACGACAATCACAAACGCCGCCGTCACGGACGTAGGCTCCCCGTCTCCGAGAGCACGGCCCAGGCCATCGAGGCATGGCAGAAGGAACTCGACCGGCTGCCAGCCGTACCCGCCTGCGAGCAGTGGCTGTTCCCCTCGCCGGGTCAGCGCAATCGTCCACGTCGCGGTCATCTGACCACCTCGCAGTTCTGCAACAGGATCTTCCGCGACTGGGTGGACGAGCTGATCCCGGATCTTGTGGACGACCGCCTGGACGACAACGGCGAACCGCTCGCTTACGACCGCACGCAGATCGTCCCGTATGGATTCCGC
Organism: Streptomyces sp. P17; assembly: GCF_032436805.1. Lineage (NCBI taxonomy): Bacteria > Bacillati > Actinomycetota > Actinomycetes > Kitasatosporales > Streptomycetaceae > Streptomyces > Streptomyces sp. P17. The sequence continues at coordinate 37,630 of NZ_JAVRBF010000015.1, forward strand.
CACGCGTACGCCCAGCGTCATGCTGATGCCGGAACCCGTCCGGACGTCCTCCGGGAGCTCATGGACCACCGGTCTCTGGACGTCACCATGGGTTACTACAAGGTCTCCCTGACCAGGAAACAGGAGGCGGTCAAGACAGTGGCGAGACTCGCCGTCGACCGGCATGGCGCTCCACGCGGTTTCGAGGACGCCCTTGCCTACGAGGTCGAGAGCGTCGCGGTCCCCTATGGGGGCTGCACCGAGCCGAGCAACGTCAAGGCCGGCGGCGGGCATTGCCGCATCCGCTTCCAGTGCGCCGGTTGCGATTTCTACCGACCCGACCCCTCCTACCTCCCGGCCCTGGAACAGCAGATCGCGGACCTGCGGGCCGACAAGGAGTCCGCCCTGGCCATGGACGCCGCCGACTGGGTCGTACGCAATCTCGACGACCAGATCCGCGCGTACGCGAAGTCGGCCGATGAGATGCGCCGGAAACTCGAAGAGATGCCGCCGGAGGAACGGGCTGCAGTCGAGTCGGCCTCACGCGAACTGCGCAAGGCGCGCTCCGCCGCAGCGTTCTTCCCTCTCCAGGCGCTGCACACCCGGAGCCCTGAGTGAAGCCGACCGCCCCGGCCGGCGGCAACGACCGGGACGCACGTATCGAGCGCTTGCATGCCAGTCGCACCCGTGACAGCGAAGCCAAGACGGCACGCGCGCTGGAAGCGGTGAGCGACCTGCTCAGCTCCGGGCGCCGGATCAGCGTCGCCCAGGTCGCCCGCGAGGCATCGGTGTCTACCTGGTTCATTTACAACCAGCCCAAGGTGCACGACGCTGTCCGGACCGGTATGACCACCCAGCGCGTGCAGGGCCTGCGAGGGCGTTCAGCGCCAGGCACGCAGCTGGCATCACCTGCTGCGTTGCAGACGGAGCTTGCTCTGGCACGAGAGGAGATCAAGGACCTCAAGCGGGAACGGGATCGACTCCGAGAGCGCGTCCGCCTGTCGCTGGGAGCCGAGATCGAAGAGGTCGACCACAACCGCCTGGTGGAGCGTATTCAGCAACTGGAGCGCGAGAACGCCGACCTGAGAAGCCAACTATCCGCAGCTCAGGATCAGTTGAACGCTCTGAAGGGGCGGCTACAGGAAGTCGAGGATGAACTCGTCGCCGCCAGAGCTGGGCTCCGACGTGCCATGCGATCGGTGCCCCCGCGGTGAACACGCATCATCTGAAATAGCTGGCCAAGGGTCTGGCACGGTGCCTGCTCTGCCTTCAAGATGACGGCGGCTCATTGTTGAGCCTGTCGGCAGGCACTCGCTCGATGCGGGTCCAGCCCCTCCAGCCACGCTCCTTCAGAATCGCCAGCACCAGTTCGGCGCCCGGTGCGGACTCAAGCATGGTTGAGTCCATCAGGGCGACGAACTGATCGTCGAAGCCATCGGCCCCCACCTCGCCGGCCTCCACGGCGCGAATCATCAGACGCTCCAGGATGTCGGCGACCTCGACGATCCGTGGATCGCCGGCCAGCCAGTCGGGCTCCCCGGTGAAGAAGCTGTAGAGCCTCACCATGTCGGGGTCGTCCAGCTCCTCGTGCTTCTTGGCGATCACGGAGTCGATCAGGTCCGGCACCTGCGCGGCGATCATGATCCAGGCATCCCGCTCCAGCTCGATATATCGCTCCCCGACGCCGAGACCGCGCAGCCGGTCGAGGTAGTCCACGACGCTCTGCGGGAGCGCCAGGTGCTCTCCGGCGGCGAGCCGGGCGAGTCGGCTGCGAGTGTCCTGCAGCCGCCGGATCTCGGCGCGCAAATCTTTGTCGATCTCCTGGACGCCGCCGGCGAACTCCTCCGGGTTGGCGTCGAGGAGTTCCTGCACCCTGGCCAGCGGTACGCCGGCGTCGGCCAGGGTGCGGATCCGGATCAGTCGCACGACCGCGGCGGCATCGTAGGTCCGGTACCCCGATCGGTCGCGTTCGGGCTCGGCCAGCAGCCCGATCTTGTGGTAGTGGCGTACCGCCCGGACCGTCACCCCGGCGTACGCCGCCAGCTGGCTGATGGTGAGCATGGGGCTCAGCCTGCCTCAGGCGACCTTCCGGCGATAGGCGGTCATCGCGAAGACGTACGCCACGGCGAGGATGCCCACACACCACGCGAGCGCGATCCAGATGTCGTCGCCGACCGGCTGCCCCGTGAACAGAGCACGGATCGTGTTGACGATCGACGTCACCGGCTGTTGCTCGGCGAACCAGCGCACCGGGCCGGGCATCGTCTTTGTGGGCACGAACGCCGAGCTGACGAACGGCAGGAAGATGAGCGGGTAGGCGAACGCGCCCGCCCCCTCGACCGACGACGCGGAGAGTCCAGGGATCACGGCGAGCCAGGTGAGCGCCAGGGTGAACAGGAGCAAAATGCCGGCGACCGCGAGCCATGCCGACACTCCTGCCCCCGAGCGGAAGCCCATGAGCAGAGCGACGCCCACGACGAGCACGAGCGCGATCAGGTTGGCGACCAGCGAGGTGACGACATGGGCCCACAGCACACCCGACCGCGCGATCGGCATGGACTGGAATCGCTCGAAGATCCCGCTCTTCACATCGGTGAACAGCCGGTACGCCGTGTAGGAGATGCCTGATGCGATAGTCATGAGCAGGATGCCGGGCAGCATGTAGTTCACGTACGAAACCGACCCGGTATCAATGGCGCCGCCGAACACGTAGACGAACATCAGCATCATGGCGACCGGCGTGATGGCGGTCGTGATGATGGTGTCCAGGCTGCGTGTGACATGGCGCAGGGTCCGCCCCGTGAGCGCGGCAGTGTCGCTGAAAAAGTACGCGGTCATCCTTGTCCCCCAGTTGTCATGCCGGTGGCGTCGCTCTTGTCGCCGCCGCGGGTGACCGCCAGGAAGATCTCCTCCAGAGTCGGCTGCTTCTCGACGTACTCGACCTTGGTGGGCGGGAAGAGCTGCTTGAGCTCGGCAAGGGTGCCGTTCACGATGATCCGACCCTGGTGGAGGATCGCGATCCGGTCGGCCAGCTGCTCGGCCTCGTCCAGATACTGCGTGGTGAGCAGCACCGTCGTTCCGTGGCCGGCGAGCTCCTTGACCGCTTCCCACACCTCGATACGCGCCTCGGGGTCGAGTCCGGCCGTCGGCTCGTCCAAAAAAATCACCGGCGAATTCCCGATGAGGCTCATCGCGATGTCCAGTCGGCGGCGCATCCCACCTGAGTACGTGGACACTCGCCGCGCGCCCGCCTCGTTCAGTGAAAAGCGCCTCAGCAGGTCATCCGCGATCACGCCCGGGTCCTTGAGGTGGCGCAGCCTGGCGACGAGGGCGAGGTTCTCCCGACCGCTGAGGATCTCGTCGAGGGCCGCGAACTGTCCGGTGAGACTGATGGACTCCCGCACGTTCGCCGGTTGAGTGGCGACGTCGAAGCCATTGACGCTCGCCGTCCCCGCATCGACCTTCAGGAGCGTGGCGAGGATCCTCACGGTCGTGGTCTTGCCCGCCCCGTTGGAGCCGAGCAGGGCGAAGATGCTGCCCCGCGCCACGTCGAAGTCCACGCCGCGCAGCACTTCGAGCTTCCCGTACGACTTCTCCAGACCCCGCACGCGCATCGCCGGACCGGCGATCGTTTGGGCCGTCATGGTCATCTGCCTCCTTCGCGGAGCTGCTCCACGCGTCTGCGTGGACACCCCTGCCGGAAGGATGGGGGGTTGACCCAGCGTCAAGGTCAAGCCGGCTCCGACGGCGGCATCCACCTCCTGCGCGCCCTGCTTGCTCTGACGAACCCGAAGCCAACCGCTGGCAAAGGATCTACTCCTCAGACCGCCGTCCACGACCAGCGCGGGCACCCCGGAAGACCATCACAGCCGCCCTCTCAGCCACCGCACTGCCGCAGCATCATCTGTTTGTCCGCAGCCGTTACCGGCATCTCGTACTTGATGGCGACCTGGGCGAAGCGGACCGCGTACGCACAGCGGATCGGCTTGTTCGGCGGGAGCCAGGAGGCAGGGCCGGAGTCGCCCTTGGCTGAATTGGCCCGCCCCTGGACGGGAATCAAATTGAGCACGTCGTTCGCGAGCTGCTTTCGCTTGGCCTCCGGCCAGCGTGAGGAGCCCATCTGCCAGCTGTAGGACAGCGGCACCACGTGGTCTATCTGCACTTCGGTGGCCTTCTGCTTGCGCCACTCGATGATCGTTCCGGTGTACGGGTCTTTCAGGGTCATAGCGATGACCACGCAGTCGGAGCCGGCTCGGAAACGAAGGTTCTGACCATCACGACGAATAAGATCATTTCGAGTGTCGCACCCGTTCTTCGCGAGCGGCACCCCGTCGGCCGTGTCCATCCATGCGTAGCCGAACTTGTCGCGGTCATAGCCCGTTTTCGGCCCCCGCCCCTTCGTGGACAGCTCCTCGATGAGCTTGCGGGCCGCGGCCTTGTCCGCATCCGTCGTCAGAGGCGCGAGCCCCGGCTTCGTACCGTCAGGGTTCTTGAGCGGACTGACCACCCGTCCGTCCGACGCAGTCGGCCCGGAGCCCGTGGAGGAGCCGTCGTCGCCGAGACCCTCGCATCCCGAGACGAGCAGCACCGCAGCTGCCAGCATCGTCGCCGCACGGAAGAAGCGAGCGTCCCCAACAGCCCTGTGCCTCACGTCCCTCTTAGCAAGCACAGCTCACCACTCCCTGCGTGAGCTGCGTAAACGTCTGCATCACCCGGCGAACCATAGAGATAATGCGGGTGTCGCAGCCGTTGCGGGCGTACGGTATGCCGCCGGGGGCCGAGTCCATCCAGGCGTAGCCGAACTCGTCCCGGTCGTACCCGGTCTTGGGGCCGCGCCCCTTGGTCGCCACCTTCTCGATCAGGGCCCGCGCCTCGGCCCGGTCGGTGTCGGAGGTGATGGCCGCGAGTCCCGGCTCGGTGCCGTCGGGGTTGGCCAGGGGGCTGACCGCACGGCCTGGGCCGGCGTCCTGGGCGGAGCCGGAGGCGGCGTCGTCCGCGGATAGGTCCTGCAGGTCGTCGCAGCCCGTGAGTACGAGCACCATGCCGAGCACCGCGGCGGATGGCGCCGATCCGCCCCTCAGACGCATCACGATGCGCCCCTCCCCTGTGTGCCGGTTTCCTGTTCCCACGGTAGCGGCCGAGAGGTCCAGACCATATGAGCCGAAAATGCGCATCCCTCACATCTCCGGCGTATCGTCGTTTCTGAGTCACCTCCGGAAGGAGCTCTGGATGGGCATCTTCGACAGATTCAAGAGCAACCGCGGGATGCAGGACAAAGCCAAGGACATGTCCGACACCGCGGAGAAGAAGGTCAACGACAAGACGGGCAACAAGTACGAGAACCAGGTCGACGACGCGCAGCGCAGAGGCGAAGGCGCGCTCGGCATGGACCGGGACAGGCCCGACCAACCGTAGGGCCCAGGCCGGAGAGCCATCCTGGAAGTGAGGCCGTCCGCGGAGACCCACCACCCGCGGACGGCTTCGCCGTGCCACGTACATGCCGGGCCGAATCCGGCCCCCGCCTCCAAAGGAAGCCCCGGCGCCCCTCAGACCTTGCCTATCCCGAGCGTCGTCTCCGAGGGGAGCAAGCCCGAGGAGAGGACGGCGACCCAGAACTCCCCCAGCAGGTCGGTGAGTCGGTCGATGTCCTGGCGTGTGAGCGAGCTCCAGGGTCCGGCGGCGAGGCGGTCGGTCTGCTCCTCTATGCCACGGCGCAGGCCGTGGCCCGACTCGGTGGCCGTGCCGTCGGGGGTCAGCAGGCCGCGTGCGACGAGGCGTTCGCGTGCCGCCGCCCACTCCTGCGCGCTCCAGCCCCGGCTCTCGAAGCGCTCGACGGACGCGGCGCCTGTCGCGGCGAAGGACACGAGCGACTCGACCGGGTCGAGGCCGGCGACGAGCAGTGCGGCGACGTGGCCATCACCGCGGTGTTCGCGCAGGATCGTCGCCGCATGCCACAGCTGGAGGTGGGGTGGCTCGGGCCAGTCCAGTTCGGCGTTGGCCGCGGCGAGCGGGCGGCCCGCGGTGTTCGCGGTCTGGGCAGCGCGCCAGGCGAGGGCCGCCGCCTCCTTCAGCTCCGGGCTGTCGACGCGGTCACCGAACAGCGCGCGGTATGCCCTGTCCATGCCGCGCAGTCTCGCCTTCACGACGTCGTCGGCGCTCGCGGTCTGCCACGCCGGGTCGATGTGCTCGGCGACCATGCGGGGACTGAAGCTGTAGAAGGCGGAGGTCACGCGCTCACTGCCCACCACGCCCAACGGCGCCGCCCGGAACGGGAAGTAGCTCGGCCAGCGCTCCTTGGTGTCGTACCCGAGCGCGGCGGCCTCCTCGAACACCTCCGGCGCGTAATACAGCACCGCATGCAGCGGCTCCAACAGGTGCCAGAGCTGACGGACGCGGGCCGGTTCGATCCCGCCGGGCTCTTCGCCGTACGCCGACATGGTGTTTCCCCCTCGCACTCCAGACCCCGGAGCCGGAAGCCCGCTCCGCAACTTGACACTGACAAGATTGCCCGAGCCCCTCGAACTTGTCAATGCCTAGATTCCGCGTACGCTGCTGTGCATGACCCCCGCACCGGCCAAGAAGGCCACCGAACGCCCGTACCACCACGGTGACCTGCGCCGCGCCATCCTCACCGCCGCGCTCGAAGTCATCGCCACCGACGGACCCTCCGCGCTGAGCCTGCGTGATCTCGCCCGTCGCGCGGAGGTCTCGCACGCGGCGCCGGCCCACCACTTCAAGGACCGCTCCGGGTTGCTCACCGCCATCGCGGCCGAAGGATTCGGGCTGCTCGCGGCCACGCTCACCGAGGCCACGGACCTGAAGGACTCGGGCGTGCGCTACGTACGCTTCGCTCGCGAGCACCCGGCGCACTTCCAGGTCATGTTCTCGCCCGAACTGCTGCGCGCCGACGACCTCGAACTCACCACCGCCCGCGCGCTGGCCGGCGACGCCCTGCGCGGGGCCGTCGCCACCGTGCGGTCCGAGGAACTCGGCATCGACAGCCGCCTCGCGGGCGTCGCGGCGTGGTCGCTGGCCCACGGGTTCGCGACGCTGCTCCTCGGCCACAACCTGGATGGCCCGGTCGGCGAGCGGGATCCGGAGCAGATGTTCCGGGAGTTGGCAGCGATGCTGTTCCGGCGCGAGCCCTGAGCCGCCGCGCTCCGCTCAGGGCACCGGGTTCCGTACCAGCCACTCCTGGAACTCGCGGTGGCGGAACTGGTAGGCGACGCCGGAGGTGCGCATCAGCCCGGCGGTGACGGACCAGTCGAGGAAGCGGGCGAGGCGGAGGGGGAGGCGTGGGCGGTTCCAGAGGAGGAAGGCCATGTAGCCAACCGGCCCTCTGAAGGCACCCATGAACATGAGCAGGACCCAGCACAAAAGGCTCACGCTGAAGTAGGTTAATCCCGAACCGACCGTCAGCAGGGCGACCATAGCGATGAGAAACGCGACGTACAGGGCCGCGTTCCGCAGTACGCCGGTGGGCCCGCAGGCGGCGACTTCGATCCAACCGCCGGCCTCCATCAGGCACCAGAGCACCATACTGACCGCCGCCAGGACGCCCGCCTGCCACACATTCCCGGTCGGCGGCGGAAGCGACCCCACCCATACGGACATGAACAGCACCAGCGCCACGTCGAACGGGTAGGACCATTGAATGCGCCGCGGGTAGCGCATCATGAGCCGGAAGCCCACCCGCCACAACGGACTGCCGAGCGGCGGGATTCCGGAGGTCACAGGCGCCAACGTCTGCGGGAACAGCTTTGGCACAACCGCGATGGCGACCGGGAAGAACACCCCCACGAAGAACCAGAAGGTGGATGCCCCCACGGCGGCCATGCAGGCAACTGTCCCGCTGGCCAGGACCAGCAGCGCCGCGACGCCCCACCACACCGTGGCGACCTGCCACGGCGGGATCCGGCGTTCAAGTTCCAGCAGTGCCAGATCCGTCTCGGCACCGCTGCCCGAACCAAGGGAGCGTGCGAGAACACCGAGCCAGCGATGGACGTCATCGCTCGCATAGCGCCCGGGCGCCCCCGTTGTGGCCGCCCCGACATAGCGCGCAAGCAGCAGATCCGCCACACCCTCGCTCGTCGTAGCCGTAAGCAACCCCCCCCCGGATCCCCCTCCGGTTCATACACAGTCGCCGCCAGCGTCAGCCGCCAAGGCGTGGACAGCGCCCGCGCCAGCACCCCCGTCGGCTCGGCCGCCAGCCGGTCCAGCACCGGCTGCCAGGGCAAGGGCCGCCGGGCCGCCCCGCGCCGGGACAGGAACAGGTGGGCCCGGTCCGGTGTGACGGGGTCGATCTCGATGCGGGCCGAGTCGAGGATGTGCCGTCCCTCGGCCTCGAAGGCGTCGTACTCCGACGTACGACAGGTCAGCACCAGCGGCGCGGCATCCGTGCCGTCCTGGTAGCGGTCCAGCGCCTCCAGCGCGGTCCTGGCCCGGCGCCGGTCCGCGGGGGCCGCCGAGCCGTCCATCTCGTCGAGGCCGTCGAGCACCGGCAGCACCATGCGGGCGCGCAGCACCTGGCCGGCGGAGGAGCGGGGGATGCCGTAGTCGCGTTCCAGGTGCCGGGCGATCCACTCGGCCAGGGGCTCGTCCTCGTCCCAGTCGGCGAGCGCGATCATCACGGGGACGGGTTCCTGCTCGGTGCGCACCCGGTTGAACTCCATGACGAGCTTGCGCGCCAGCACCGTCTTGCCGGCGCCCGGTTCACCGGTGATGACCAGCCGACTGGGTCTGATCTCCCGGAAGTCCTCGACGACCTGGGCCAGTTGGAGCGCCGGGGCGGCCGGGAGTACGGCGGCCCGGGCGCCCGACTGGGGGCGGAAGCGGAAGGTCACGTCGATGGGGGTGAGATCGCCGCCGAGGCTCTGCCGCCACTGCGGTTCGCCCACCTCCCGCACGGCGTTCCCCAGCCGGGCCACCGCCGCCACGACGTCCTCGCCGGCGCCCCGCGGACGCCAGAAGGTGGCGAACATGCCGACCAGGCCGACGATCGCGCACGCCAGCGCCATCATGTCGGTGCGCTCGGACAGTTCCAGGGCGCCGTCCTTGGCCGACAGGGCCCACAAGAGCCCCGCCAGAAGCAGCACACAGCCGCCGAGCCCCAGCGTCCACCGACGTGCCATCGACCGCCCCCGTCCCCCGGATCGCATCGCCGACATCTTGCCGGAGGGCGGGGCCGGCCCACGGCGTAATCGTCGCTACGACCCCAGAATCGACGCCAGGAACTCCCCGGTCCAGCCCAGCAGTTCCCGCCCGACCAACGGCTTCCCGCCCACCTTCGCCGTCTTGGGCCGCGGCACCAGCACCTGATGCACGGCCGGCTTGATCACGGTGCCGGGGTACAGACGCTTCAGCCGCAGCTCCTGCGACTCGCGCAACTCCACCGGCGCGAAGCGGATGTTGCTGGCCTGCAGGACGATCTCGCCGACGCCGCACGCGCGGGCGAGCATCCGCAGGCCTGCCACCAGCAGCAGGTTCTCCACCGGCTCGGGCAACTTGCCGTAGCGGTCGACGAGTTCCTCGCGTACGGCCTTGATGTCCTCCTCCGTGTTGGCGGAGGCGATGGAGCGGTAGGCCTGCAGGCGCAGCCGCTCGCCCGGCGCGTAGTCGTGCGGGACGTGCGCGTCCACCGGGAGCTCGATCTTGACCTCCAGCGGCGGCTCCTCCTCCACGCCGCCTTCCAGGGACGCGCGGTAGTCCGCCACCGCCTCGCCGACCATACGGACGTACAGGTCGAAGCCGACGCCCGCGATATGACCGGACTGCTCGCCGCCGAGGAGATTGCCCGCGCCGCGGATCTCCAGGTCCTTCATCGCCACGTACATGCCCGCGCCCATCTCCGTGTGCTGGGCGATCGTCGCCAGACGCTCGTGGGCCGTCTCCGTGAGCGGCTTCTCCGGCGGGTAGAGGAAGTACGCGTACCCGCGCTCCCTGCCACGTCCCACCCGGCCGCGCAGCTGGTGCAGTTGCGACAGACCGAAGTTGTCGCCGCGCTCCACGATCAGCGTGTTGGCGTTGGAGATGTCGATGCCGGACTCGACGATCGTCGTCGACACGAGCACGTCGAACTTCTTCTCCCAGAAGTCGACCACGACCTGCTCCAGCGCCGTCTCCGACATCTGGCCGTGCGCGGTCGCGATCCGCGCCTCGGGGACGATCTCGCGGAGTCTCGCCGCCGCGCGGTCGATCGACTCCACCCGGTTGTGGATGTAGAAGACCTGGCCCTCGCGCAGGAGTTCACGGCGGATCGCCGCGCCGATCTGCTTCTCCTCGTAAGGACCGACGAAGGTCAGGACCGGGTGCCGTTCCTCCGGGGGTGTGGTGATCGTGGACATCTCACGGATGCCCGTCACCGCCATCTCCAGGGTCCTCGGGATCGGGGTCGCGGACATCGTCAGGACGTCGACATTGGCGCGCAGCTTCTTCAGCTGCTCCTTGTGCTCGACGCCGAAGCGCTGCTCCTCGTCGACGATGACCAGACCCAGGTCCTTGAACTTCGTCTCCGAGGAGAAGAGGCGGTGCGTGCCGATGACGATGTCCACCGCGCCGTCCTTGAGGCCCTCCAGGACCGCCTTGGCCTCGGTGTCCGTCTGGAAGCGGGACAACGCGCGTACGTTGACCGGGAACTGGGAGTACCGCTCGCTGAACGTCCCGAAGTGCTGCTGCACCAGCAGCGTCGTCGGCACCAGCACCGCCACCTGCTTGCCGTCCTGTACGGCCTTGAAGGCGGCGCGGACCGCGATCTCCGTCTTGCCGTAGCCGACGTCGCCGCAGATCAGGCGGTCCATCGGGACCGTCTTCTCCATGTCCTCCTTGACCTCGGCGATGGTGGTGAGCTGGTCCGGCGTCTCCGCGTAGGGGAAGGCGTCCTCCAGCTCGCGCTGCCACGGGGTGTCCGAGCCGAAGGCGTGTCCCGGGGCCGCCATCCGCGCGCTGTACAGCTTGATCAGGTCGGCCGCGATCTCCTTGACGGCCTTCTTCGCGCGTGCCTTGGTCTTCGTCCAGTCCGCGCCGCCCAGGCGGTGCAGCGTGGGCGCCTCGCCGCCGACGTACTTGGTGATCTGCTCCAGCTGGTCGGTGGGGATGTAGAGCCGGTCGCCGGGCTGGCCGCGCTTGGCGGGGGCGTACTCCACGACGAGGTACTCGCGCGTGGCGCCCTGCACGGTCCGCTGGACCATCTCGATGTAGCGGCCCACGCCGTGCTGCTCGTGGACGATGTAGTCGCCGGCCTCAAGGGTGAGCGGGTCGATGGTCTTGCGACGGCGCGCGGGCATGCGGGCGCCGTCCTTGCCGGCCGCCTTCTGGCCGGACAGGTCGGTCTCCGTGAGGACGGCGAGCTTGAGCGCCGGGTCGACGAAGCCGTAGTCGATCGAGCCGCACGCCACGTGCACGACGGACGGGCTCAGCGCCGTCAGGTCCGCGTCCAGGCGGGCGGCGATGCCCTCGCCGCCGAGCACCTCGACGGTGCGGGCCGCGGGGCCGTGGGCCTCGGTGACGTAGACCGCGCGCCAGCCGTCGGCGAGCCAGCCCTTGGTGTCGGCGAGCGCCTTCGCGGTGTCGCCTCGGTAGGTCTCGGGCGCGTGCATGCCGAGCTTGAGGGTGTCGGCCTCTTCGAGCGCCTCGTCCGCCGCGAACGGCGACACCGACCACCACATCATGTCCAGCTCGCGCGCGCGGTCGCGGACGTCCGCGATCGACCACAGGGAGGCCGCGCCGACGTCGATGGGCGCCTCGCCACCGCCCGCCGTGGCCGCCCAGGACGCCTGAAGGAACTCCTGCGAGGTGGCCACGAGATCGGCGGCACGCGTGCGTACCCGCTCCGGATCGCACACCAGGGCCATCGCGCCCTTGGGCAGGACGTCGAGCAGCAGTACCATGTCGTCGACCAGGACCGGAGCCAGCGACTCCATCCCTTCTACGGCGATCCCCTCGCCGATCTTGCCGAGCAGCTCGCCGAGCTCCGGGTGCTGCTCGGCGAGTGCACGCGCGCGTGCCCGTACGTCCTCGGTGAGCAGCAGCTCGCGGCAGGGCGGCGCCCACAGGCCGTGCTCGGCGACCTCAAGGGAGCGCTGGTCGGCGACCTTGAAGTAGCGGATCTCCTCCACGTCGTCGCCCCAGAACTCGATGCGCAGGGGGTGTTCCTCGGTGGGCGGGAACACATCGAGGATGCCGCCTCGTACGGCGAACTCGCCGCGCTTCTCGACCAGCTCGACGCGGGAGTACGCGGCGGCGGCGAGGGCCTCGACGATGACGTTCAGGTCGGCGGTCTGACCGGTGCGCAGGGCCACCGGTTCCAGGTCGCCGAGGCCCTTGACCTGCGGCTGGAGAACCGAGCGGACGGGCGCGACGACGACGGAGACCGGGCCGGTCTCGGGGTCGTCGGGGCGAGGGTGGGCCAGGCGCCTGAGGACGGCGAGGCGACGGCCGACGGTGTCGCTGCGGGGGCTGAGGCGCTCGTGCGGCAGGGTCTCCCAGGAGGGGTACTCCACGACGCCCTCCGGGGGGAGGAGGGAGCGCAGGGCGGCCGCCAGGTCCTCGGCCTCCCGGCCCGTAGCGGTCACCGCGAGCACGGGGCGGCCGGACTCGCGGGCCAGGGCGGCGACCGCGAAGGGGCGGGCCGCCGGGGGGCCGACGAGGTCGACGTGCATACGGTTGCCGTCGGTGGCCGCGGCGATCGCTTCCGCGAGGGCGGGGTCCTTGACGACGGCGTCGAGCAGACCGTGCAGGCTCATGTGGAGGGAGCTTCCGTCCGGGGGTGGGCAACGCGAAGGGCCCGACTCGTCGTACGGGCCGGGGGTCTCCAGCGTACGTCGCTGCGCGGGCGGGCGCCGGGGCTGTGGACAACGTGGGTTGTCCACAGGTCCGGCGCGGGTGCGGGCCTTGCGGTTTCTCGCCCCCGCCGCCCCTACCCGTCCCATCCCGGGGCGCTGCCCCGGACCCCCGCTGGGGGCTTGCGCCCCCAGACCCCCCTTCGGCCCTGAACGGGCCCCGTCCTCAAACGCCGGACGGGCGGAAAGACAACGACCGCCGGGCTGGAAGACGAAACGCCCGGTGCCGGGAAGCCCCCAGGGCTTCCCGGCACCGGTTCCCCCGCAACCCCCGTATGCGGTGGCTACTCCGTCGCGATCGCGTTCAGTACGTTCATCCGGCCCGCCCGGAACGCCGGGATCAGGGCCGCGAACAGGCCCACGAAGGCCGAGCCGATGAAGACGCCGCCGATGGTGATCCAGGGGATCTCCAGAACCTTCAGGCCCTCCAGGGCGAGCAGCTTCTGGGCGGTCGCGCCCCAGCCCAAGCCGAGGCCCAGGCCGAGCAGGGCACCGAAGAGGGCGATGACCACCGACTCCATGCGGATCATGCGGCGCAGCTGGCGGCGGGAGAGGCCGATCGCCCTCATGAGGCCGATCTCACGCGTGCGCTCCACCACCGACAGGGCCAGGGTGTTCACCACACCCAGGATCGCGACGATGATCGCGAGGGCCAGCAGGCCGTAGATCATCTTCAGCAGCTGGCCGATCTGGTCCTTCAGGGCCTCCTTGTAGTCGGTCTGGTCGCGCACGGTGTACTGCGGGTAGTCGTCCAGCGCCGACTTCAGGGACTTGTACGCGGCGTCCTGCTGCCCCTCCTTCGCCGAGGCGAAGATCAGCTGGTCGAGCGGCATCTTGTCGGCCGGCACGTACTTGGCGAGCGTGGCGATCGAGGTGTACTTGGAGCCCGCGTCGATGACGACGTCACTGCTGGTGATCGCCCGGACCGTCAGCTCGGCCGTGGCGCCGCCCTTGAAGGCGACCTCGATCTTCGAACCGAGCTTGATGTCGTGGTCCTTGGCGAACTTCTCGTGGACGGACATCGAGTCGGGCTTGTAGGCGTCGGCGAGGTTTCCGGCGACCGTCTTGGTGCGCAGGTCCTCGGCGTACGTCGGGTCGGCCGCGGTGATGTCGGTGTCCTTGAGCGTCTCGCCGTCGGGGGTGGTGTAGTCCGCCTTGGCGATCTTGTACTCGGTGACATGGTCGAGCCCCGGCGTCGCCTTCGCCGCCTTCACGGCCTCCGGAGTGACCAGCTGGCCGCTGTCGGACTGGACGATGAAGTCCGTGCCGACGGTCTTGTCGAGCTGGTCCGTCGCCGAGGCGACCATCGAGGAGCCGACGACCGACAGACAGGCGACCAGCGCGAGGCCGATCATCAGGGCGGCGCCCGTGGCGCCCGTACGGCGCGGGTTGCGCAGCGCGTTGCGCTCGGCCATGCGTCCGACCGGGCCGAGCATCCGCAGGATCAGCGCGCCCAGGACCCGCACCACACCCCCCGCGAGCAGCGGGCCGATGACGACGAAGCCGATGAGGGACAGGACGATGCCGAGGCCGAGCCAGAGCGAGCCGTCCTTGGCCTTGTCGGCGGAGGCGGCCAGGTAGAGGGCGTAGCCGCCGCCCGCGGTGAGCAGGGTGCCCAGCACGGCCCGTACCACGCCCGCCTTGGCGTCCGCCGGGGCGCCCGCGTCCCTCAGGGCTGCCATCGGGGAGACCTTGCCCGCGCGGCGGGCCGGCAGATAGGCGGCGAGGACGGTGACGACCACGCCGAGGACCAGGCCGATGGCCGGGGTGGTCCAGACGATCGTCAGGTCGGAGGTGGACAGCTCCATGCCCATGGAGCCCATGAGCTCCATCAGGCCGATCGCGAGCCCCACGCCCGCGCCGACCCCCAGCACCGAGCCGACCGTGCCCAGCAGCAGCGCCTCCACCAGCACCGACCGGTTGACCTGCTTGCGGCTGGAGCCGATGGCCCGCATCAGGCCGATCTCGCGGGTGCGCTGGGCGACCAGCATCGAGAAGGTGTTGATGATCAGGAAGATGCCGACGAGGAAGGCGATCCCGGCGAAGCCGAGCATGGCGTACTTCATGACGTTCATGAATTCCGCGACGTCGTCCTGGTTGGCGTCGGCGGTCTCCTTGGCCGTCATCACCTTGTAGTCGCCGCCGGTCTCGGCGAGCACGTTCTTCTTCAGCTGCGCGTCGGTGACACCGCTCGCCGCCGTGACGTTGACGTTCGTGTAGACGTCCGGCTCACCCACCAGCGCCTGCTGGGCGGTCTTGGTGTCCAGGTAGAAGATCGCCGCGCCGGGGTTGGTGACCTGGAAGTCGGCGATGCCGGAGATCTTCGCGGTGTGCGTGCCGACCGCGCTGATCACGCCGATCTCGTCACCGAGCTTCAGGTCGTGCTTGTCGACCGTGTCCGCGTCCACCATGACCTGGTCGGGGCCCTTGGGCGCCGTACCGGAGGTGATCTTCATGGTGCGGGCTTCGTTGCTGTTCCAGCTGCCGACGATGGTCGGGGCGCCGCTGGAGGGCGAGAGGCTGTCCTTGTCGCCGTCGACGACGGTGACCGAGGTGGAGAAGACGGCCCCCTCCGCCGACTTCACGCCCTGCACGCCGCGCACCTCGTCCAGCACGGCGGCCGGCATGACCGGCGGCTTGCCGTTGTCGGCGGTGGTCTCGCCGGTGTCCGAGGCTTCCTTCGAACTGACCGTCACATCGGAGGAGGTGGCGGCGAACAACCTGTCGAAGGTCGTGTTCATGGTGTCGGTGAACACAAGGGTTCCGCAGACGAAGGCCACCGACAGCAGGACGGCCACGGCCGACAGGGCCATGCGTCCCTTGTGCGCGAAGAAGTTGCGCATCGAGGTCTTCAGCACGGTCATGACGTACGCCCCCGGGCGTCGAAGTCCTTCATGCGGTCCAGGACGGCCTCGGCGGTCGGCTTGAACATCTCGTCGACGATGCGTCCGTCGGCGAGGTACAGCACACGGTCCGCGTAGGAGGCGGCGACCGGGTCGTGCGTGACCATCACGATGGTCTGCCCGAGCTCGTCGACCGAACGGCGCAGGAAGCCCAGTACCTCGGCACCCGCGCGTGAGTCGAGATTCCCGGTCGGCTCGTCACCGAAGATGATCTCCGGGCGGGCGGCCAGCGCCCGGGCCACGGCGACGCGCTGCTGCTGACCGCCGGAGAGCTGGGTGGGCCGGTGCTTGAGCCGCGAGGAGAGACCGACGGTCTCGACGACCCTCGCCAGCCACTCCCGGTCCGGCTTGCGGCCCGCGATGTCCATCGGCAGCGTGATGTTCTCGATCGCGTTCAGCGTCGGCAGCAGGTTGAACGCCTGGAAGATGAAGCCGATCCGGTCCCGGCGCAGCTGCGTGAGCTTCTTGTCCTTCAGGCCGGTGATCTCGGTCTCGTCCAAATAGATCTGACCGCTGGTCACGGTGTCGAGACCGGCGAGGCAGTGCATGAGGGTGGACTTGCCGGAACCCGAGGGGCCCATGATCGCGGTGAACTGTCCCCGCGCGATGTCCACGTCCACATGGTCCAGGGCGACGACCCGGGTCTCCCCGGACCCGTAGGCCTTCACGACCTGCCGCGCCCGGGCGGCAACGGCCGTACGCCCTCCAGTGCCCCCGTGCCTGGGAATGGTTACGGCCGATGTCATGGCAAATCTCCTATGTCGGTCAGCAGATGAGTCGTGCGAAGCGGTACGTCGATGAGTCTGGTCGTGGGAGGGGCCTCGGCGCGCTGGTGCCCAGCGCAGTCTTCTGCGGGGGAAAACCCCACCACCGTGAGGCCGGTCAGCCGCCCCTCAGCGGCGTAAAGCCAGGTTAAGGACCGGCCCGGGACCGTCTCGTCCTCCGCCGGTACGAACCCTCCCCGGGCCCTGGTACGGAGGTCCCCCTAGGGGCAGTGCACCTTTCGACGGAGTTCTTCTCGGGGTCGCCTCCTCCCTCAGCCTCATCCCTGCCGCCACGTGAGGTTCAAGTGGGATGCTGTCGGCGGCAGATAGATGCAGGGGGAAGGAATCCGGTGGGCGGCGAGACGACACCCGCGATACGCGACTCCGCACAGCGCACCGGAACCGACCGCCGCGGCGCTGTCGTGGCCGCCCTGATGCTGGCGATGGCTCTCGCGGCGCTCGACGCCACGATCGTCTCCACCGCCGTCCCCCAGATCGTCGGCGACCTCGGCGGCTTCTCCTACTTCTCCTGGCTCTTCTCCGGCTATCTGCTGGCCGTGACCGTCTCGCTCCCCGTCTACGGCAAGCTCTCCGACACCTTCGGCCGCAAGCCGGTGCTGGTCGCGGGCGCGGCCGTGTTCCTGTTCGGCTCACTGCTGTGCGCCCTCGCCTGGAACATGGGGGCGCTGATCGCCTTCCGGATCGTGCAGGGCCTCGGCGGCGGCGCGCTCCAGGGCACGGTCCAGACGCTCGCCGCCGATCTGTACCCGCTCAAGGAGCGCCCCAAGATCCAGTCGAAGCTGTCCACGGTGTGGGCGGTGTCCGCCGTCGCGGGTCCCGGCGTGGGCGGCCTGCTGGCGGCGTACGCCGACTGGCGGTGGATCTTCCTCGTCAACCTTCCCGTCGGGGCGGTGGCATTGTGGCTGATCGTGCGTCATCTGCACGAGCCGGAGCGGAAAAAGCCCGCCACGCGCGCGCGTGTCGACTGGGCCGGCGCGCTCGCGGTGTTCGCGTGCGGCGGCGTCCTGCTGACGGCGCTGGTCCAGGGCGGCGTGGCCTGGCCCTGGCTGTCCGCGCCCTCACTGGCCCTGCTGGCCACGGGAGTCGTCCTCGCGGCGGCCGTCGTCCTGGTGGAGCGCCGGGCGGCCGATCCGATCATCCCGGGCTGGGTGTGGCGCCGCCGTACGATCGCCGCGGTCAATCTCGCCCTCGGCGCGCTGGGCCTGCTGATGGTCGCCCCGACGGTCTTCCTGCCCACCTACGCCCAGTCGGTGCTCGGACTCGGTCCCGTGGCCGCCGGATTCGTGCTGTCCGTATGGACGTTGAGCTGGCCGGTGTCGGCCGCGTTCAGTCAGCACGTGTATCGCAGGATCGGCTTCCGCGACACCGCGATCCTCGGCATGGCGACGGCGGCACTGATCCTCTTCGCCTTCCCGTTCCTGCCCTATCCGGGCCAGGCCTGGCAGCCGACGCTGCTGATGCTGCTGCTCGGCGGGGCGCTCGGGCTCTTCCAACTGCCGCTGATCGTGGGCGTCCAGTCGACCGTGGGCTGGTCGGAGCGCGGCACCACCACGGCGTCGGTGCTGTTCTGCCGGCAGACCGGCCAGACGCTGGGCGCGGCGGCCTTCGGCGCCATCGCCAACGGCGTTCTCGCCGCGCGCGTGGGCGGTGCGAGGGACCTGGACTCCGTCACCCGCGCACTCGGCTCCGGTACGGCGGCGGAGGCGACCCGGCAGGCCATCGCGGACGCCGTGCACGCCGTGTATCTGGGCGCGGCCTGCGCGGCGACGCTGGCGGTCGTGGTGCTGTTGATCCTGGCGCCACGGAAATTCCCTGTGATCGGGGACTGAGCCGTCCCTATCCTGAGTCGCATGGTGAGGGTGGAGCGGCTGCGAGCCGATCATGCGGACGCGGTGCTGGCCTTCGAGCGCGAGAACCGCGCGTACTTCGCGCGCACGATCCCCGACCGCGGTGACGACTACTTCGAGCCCGCCGGCTTCGCCGCCCGCCACCGGGCACTCCTCGCCGAACAGGACCTCGGCATCTGCCACTTCCACGTCCTCCTCGACGACGAGGGCCGGCTGATCGGCCGTATCAACCTGATCGACGCCGAGGGCGGCAGCGCCGAGGTCGGCTACCGCGTCGGGGAGAGCGCGGCGGGCAGGGGCGTGGCGACGGCGGCCGTCGGGGCGGTGTGCGGGCTGGCTGCCACGGCGTACGCGCTCACCGAACTGACCGCGGTCACGACGCTGGACAACCTGGCGTCCCGGGCGGTCCTGGAGCGCAACTCCTTCTCGTCCACCGGCGAGCTCATGATCGGCGGGCAGCCCGGCATCGCCTATCGCCGCGCGTTGCAGGGGACGGCGCTCTCGAAAAGTCGGAGTTAACGGGGGTAACACCCGAGGTCAGACCCTTCGGAGCGAAAGTATGCGCACACCGACCACTCAGTTTGCCGAAAGCCTCGCGGATCTTGCTACCACCGAGTAACGTGCGTCACCCGCTCCACCGCCCCCCACCTCCCTGCGGTCCGCACCTGGACCCGAGCCGCCACGCAAGGAGCACGGGATGTCCTCCGACCCGTATCCGCCGTACCCGCACCAACCACACCCGTCGTACGCCACCTACCCGTGGCTGCCGCCCGCCCCCGCCGACCCCCCGCAGCACCGCACCCAGCGCCACCCCGCGCTCGGGCACCACAGCGATCTGCGCATCCTGCGCAGCGCCTACCGCTGGCAGCGGCGCACCGCAACCCTCACCGCGCTCGGCTACTTCATCCTGTTCCTGATCCTGTCGGTGACCGCGCCGTCCTTCATGACGAGCACCGTCACCGACGGCCTGCCCACCGGACTGCTGCTCGCCCTGATCCAGCTCCCCGTCACCTGGCTGGCGATCGCGCTGTACGAGCACACCGCGCGCCGTTACGTCGACCCGCTCGCGGACCGCATCCGCAAGCAGGCCGCGGTGGACGCCCGGCGCGAGGAGGCGTCGCGCCGATGACCACGCAGTTCAGCGGTGACGCACAGGCGATGTCCCTGGTGGCGTTCTCCGCCGTCGCCACGATCACGCTGCTGCTGTGCGTGATGACCGGCCCCGACCGGGACGACCTCGACGAGTTCTACACCGGCTACGGGTCTCTGTCAGCCATGCGCAACGGCCTGGCCATAGGTGGCGACTACATATCCGCCGCGACCGTGCTCGGCACCACCGGGGTCATCGCCCTGTACGGCTACGACGGCATCGTCCTCGCCCTCAGTACGGCGCTGTCGCTGATGCTGCTGATGTTCCTGCTGGCCGAACCGCTGCGCAACGCGGGCCGGTTCACCATGGGCGACGCGCTGACCCGCCGGATGCCCGGACGGAGCGTGCGGATCACGGCATGCGCGGTGACGATCGCCGCGCTGGTGCCGCTGATGGTGGTCCAACTGGCCGGCACCGGACAGTTGCTGGCGTTCATCCTCGGCTTCTCCGGTGACTCGCTGAAGACGGGCTGCATCATCGGTCTCGGCGCGCTGATGATCAGTTACGCGGCGATCGGCGGGATGAAGGGCACCGCGCTCATCCAGATCCTGAAGATGGTGATGCTGCTCGGCTCGGGCGCCGTGGTCGCCGTACTGGTGCTGAGCAAGTTCGACTGGGACCCGGGGGCGTTGTTCAACGCGGCAGCCGACCAGAGCGGGGTGGGCTCCGCCTTCCTCAACTCCGGGCTGCAGTTCTCGGGCGGGCCGTATCCGGGGCTGGACATGATCAGCTCACAGCTGGCCGTCGTCCTCGGCGGTGCCTGTCTGCCGCATGTCACCATGCGCATGTACACCGCCGACAGCGCCCGTCAGGTACGCCGTTCGATGTCCTGGGCGGTCTCCACGGTCGTGCTGTTCGTGCTGGTCATCACCGTCGTCGGATTCGGCGCGACCGCGCTCATCGGACGGGCCGTGATCGCCGGGGCCGACCCGCAGGGCAACACCGCCTATCTGCTCGGCTCGCAGGCCGCGTTCGGGGCCGAGGTGTCCGCGGCGGAGACCTTCCTGTTCACCACGGTCACCACGGCGATCTTCCTCACACTGCTGGCCTCGGTCGCCGGAATGATCCTCGCCTGCGCCAACTCCCTCGCCCATGACGTGTTCGCCGCCCGGGTGAGGGAGTTGTCCGGGCGCCGCGAGATGATGCTGGCGCGGCTGTCCGCCCTGGCGGTCGGAGCGCCGGCGATTCTCCTCGCCACGATGGCGCAGCACCGCAGCCTCCAGCCACTGGTGACGCTGTCCTTCTGCCTCGGCGCCTCGGCCATCGCGCCCGCGCTGGTGTACAGCCTCTTCTGGCGCCGGTACACCCGAACCGGCCTGCTCAGCACGATGATCGGCGGTTCGCTGGTGGTGCTGTTGATGATGCCCGGCACGAATCTGGTCTCCGGATCGCCCTTCTCCGCCTTCCCCGAGGCCGACTTCAACTGGTTCCCGTTCACGACGACCGGACTCGTCTCCATTCCGGCCGGGTTCCTTTTCGGGTGGCTGGGGACCGTGGTCTCGGGTCGCCGGAAGGCCGAGGAACAGCGGCGGCAGTACGAGGCCGTGGAGGGGTGGATTCTGGCGGGGGCCGTACGTCGGCAGGGTTGACGTCCGCGGGGAGATTCCGATCTCCCCGGCAACCCTTCGCGCCGTCGGTGGCGACTGGGGGACGGAAGCGCACTTGATCTTCCGTCTCCCCCGAACTTCCGAACGAGAGCGATGACGTGAGCGAGAGAGCAACTGCCCGCAGGCACCGGCCGCGGCGCAGGAAAGCGACCCCCCGCAGGGCTCTTCTGATCGGCGGCCTGGTCACCGCCCTGGGCGCGGGCGCGGTCACCGGCGGCATGCTGATGACGGCCTCGGCGTCCGGGCCCGGCGCGGGCACGTACCGCCTGGTGAACGCGGCCGACAGCACATGTCTGACCGTGCCGTCCACCGGGACCCGGCTGGCCACGGCGGCATGCGACGACGGCGCCGGCGCGCAGGCCTGGCAACTGGTCGACGCGGACGGCGGGTTCACCGTCGAGGCCGCCGACAGCGGGCTGTGCGCCACGGTGAAGGACGCGTCGAAGTCGGCCGGCAAGGCGGTGCAGCAGCAGGCCTGCGACGGGAGCGCGGCCCAGGTGTGGGAGCTCGACGCGGTGGGCGCCGCGTATCACCTGGTCAACGCGGGCAGCGCGAAGTGCCTGAACGTCAAGTCGGCGCTGGTGCAGCAGAACTCGTGCGACAAGGCGAGCACCAAGAGCTGGACGCTGGTGGCGGAGGGGGAGGTGACACCTTCGGCTTCCGCGTCGGCGTCGGCTTCCCCGTCGGCGTCCGCATCCGCCACCAAGTCGGCTACGGCTTCCCCGTCGGCGTCCGCATCCGCCACCAAGTCGGCTACGGCTTCCCCGTCGGCCTCCGCCACGACCTCCCCCTCCAGCGGTACGGCCCTCGCCGCTTGGCCGACCCCCACCGGCAACCAGGCCGTCAGCTCCACCATCGAGGTCTCCGGCACCTACGACGGCACCCTCAAGCGCTTCTACGGCTCCGGTGCCCTCGGCAGCGACGGTCAGTCCGAGAGCCAGGGTCCGCTGTTCGCGCTCGCCGACGGTGCCGTCCTCAAGAACGTCGTCCTCGGCGCGCCGGCCGCCGACGGCGTCCACTGCCTGGGTAGTTGCACGCTCCAGAACGTGTGGTGGGAGGACGTCGGCGAGGACGCCGCGAGCTTCAAGGGCAAGTCGACGTCCGCCAAGTACCTGGTGGACGGCGGCGGCGCCCGCAAGGCGGACGACAAGGTCCTCCAGTTCAACGGCGCGGGCACCCTCACCGTCCGCAACTTCCAGGTCGAGGACTTCGGCAAGCTGGTCCGCTCGTGCGGCAACTGCTCGACGCAGTACCAGCGGCACATCGTCATCGGCAACGTGAAGGCGACCGCCCCCGGCAAGGCCCTGGTGGGCATCAACGCCAACTACGGCGACACCGCGACGCTCTCGGGCGTGACGGTCGTCGGCGACAGGGACCTCACGATCTGCGAGCGCTTCAAGGGCAACAGCAGCGGCGACGAGCCGACGTCGCTGGGCGAGGGCCCCGACGGCACGTACTGCCGCTACAGCACCTCGGACGTCACCTATTAGTGACCTGACCGTCGTGCACCGGTGAACCACGCCGGACCGCGAGTCCCTCGGGAGGGCTCGCGCCGGCTCCCGAAGGGGCGCCCGGGATACGGGGGCTCGGGCGCCCCTGCACCCCTACTCCGCCGCGGCCCGCCCCGTCAGGGTGATGAGGCTGTTGCGTACGTGGTCCATATGGGCGCGTACGTCGTCCCAGCGCTCCCCGTGCTCGCGCAGCACGCGCTCGGTCTCGCTCGCGATCCGGTCCTCGCGCACACGCGCCTCCGCGATCACCTCGGCCGCCCGCGCCCGCGCCTCCTCCTGCAGCCGCCGCCCCGCCGCCTCGGCGTCGGCGAGCGCCTGCTTGGCGTCGGACAGCGCGGCCTCCGCGCGGGTGACCTGTTCGGCCTGCCGGGCCTCGGCCGCGGCCACCCGCTCCTCGGCCTCGCGCTCGAACGCGGCCCACCGTTCGGCGTGCTCCTTGGCCTGCTCGGCGAGGAGTCCGGTGGTGCGCTGCCGCATCTCGCGCAGGGCGGCGAGCGCCTCGCTGCGGCTCTCCTTGACCTCGTGCCGGGCCGCGATCCGGGTCTCGTCCGCCTCGGCACGCGCCGCGAGCAGACGCTGACGTGCGCGCTCCTCCGCCTCGGCGCGTACGGAGTCGGCGTGCGCCTGTGCCGCGCCGTGCACGCTGTCCGCGTGCGCCTGCGCCGCCTCCGCAAGGCGCTGCGCCTCCTGGCGCGCGCCCTCACGCACGGCGCCGGCCTCCTCCACCCCCAGCTCAAAGATGCGCCGCGCGCGCTCCCCGAGCGTGTCGTACGTCTGCGGCGCGAGTCCCGCCACGGTCTCGCGCAGCCGTACCGCCTCGGCCGCCATCTCCTTGGCGAGCACGGTCAGCCGGGCGGCGCGCTCCCAGGCGGCGTCCCGGTCCTGGGAGAGCGCGGCGGCGAACGCGTCGACCTGTTCGGGACGGTAGCCACGCCCCCGTACGGCCACGAAGCCGTGAGGCGGGACCGGTGTGCCGCTCATGCTGGAACCCCTCTCCATCAGACGGACGCAAAATCATGATTTTGCGGACATCTTGATGTATCGGGAAGAAAGGTGCATAACGCGACACTCCGGTCACGGGTCACGGCCGCCATCCTTCGGCGGTACCACGCGCTCGTCACCAGGAGGTGCCCGCGGGCTCCTGGAGCAGCGCGGACAGCTCGGCGTCCGTGAAGAACTCCGTGAAGAACGGAGCCTCGCGCCAGGCGCCGACCGCGGCGATGCGGTCCTCTCCGGCGCCCGCCTTGCGCAGGTTCTGCGTGTGGCCGTACACGCAGGATCTGCAGCCGTTGATCTGGCTGACCCGCAGCCCGACGGCCTCCTGCGTCTCCTGGGACAGACAGATGGGTGCTTCACCTCACTGACGGAGCCCGGACAGCGGATGTGACCGTTCGGCCGAAGGAAATTCCGGGGACACGAAGAAGCCGGGTCCGGCCGTCATGACCGGACCCGGCTTCCACGCGTGCGTGCCGTTCAGCGGAGGTCCGTCACAGCAGGCCGTCCCACATCTGCTCCAGCAGGACCGACCACCAGCTCTCCGGCGAACCGAGCGCCGCCGGGTCGAGGGCGGCCAGCTGAGCCTGGAAGTCGACGGTCCAACGGCCCGCCTGCTCCTGGTTGAGACCGAACCGCAGCCGCCACATCCGGCCGAGCAGCGCCAGACAGCGCTGGAACTCGGGCAGCCCGGTGTTGACGAACTGCGGCGGCACGGGCGCGCCGCCCGGACCCGCCTCCACCGGCACGGCGACGATGTTCGCCGTCCCGTACTGCACACAGACCGCCCGGCCGAAGTCGCTGCCCATCACCAGGTACGAGCCCGCGTCCGAGGCCGGCTGCACCCCGCGCTCGGCCGCCAGTTCCGCCAGCGTCGGCACCGGCCGCCCCGGCTGGGCCTGCGCCCAGAAGAAGGGACCCATGTCCATCGGCAGTCCCGCCGCGACCAAGGTGTGCGCCACGACCGGCGGCACGCCCTGCCGGGACACGGCCGCCTGCTCGAACCGGAACACCCCCGGCCCGAACGCGGCCGCCAGCTCCTGCCCGATCCCCTCCGGCGGCAGCGGCGGCGCGGGCTGCACCTGCGGCAACGGCGCCCGCACCGGCGCGAGCCGCGCGGGCCCGTCCGCCACCTGGTGCAACTCGCCCTGGTGCGCCAGCAGTTGCCGCATCCCCTGCTGCCGGCTCGCGTGGTCCGTGCCGTACGGCGCGATACTCGCGATCCGCGCCTGCGGCCACTGCTCCCGGATCATCCGCGCGCAGTACGCACCCGGCAGCTCGCACGACTCCAGCTCGGTGTGCAGCTCCAGCACCTGGTCCGGCGGCACGTTCATGGCGCGCAGCTCGTGGAAGATCTGCCACTCCGGGTGCGGCGTGCCCGGCGCCGAACGCCGGATCAGCTGCTGTTCGGAGCCGTCCTGCGCGCGGTAGCGCAGCACGGCCTGGTACCCCGGGCCCACGGTCGGCTGACCGGTGGGCTGCTGCGGGTAGCCGTACGCCGGGGGCTGCTGACCGGGCATGGGCACGGGCATCGGCTGACCCGGCGGCGGCATGGCGCCGGGCGGCATCGGCGGCTGGGGAGCGCCCGGTGCCATACCGGGGGCGCCCGGAGCACCGGGGGCGTGCGGCGGCGGGGGCGCGCCGGGGCCGCCCACCGGCGGCGCGGACAGCACGGTCTCCGCGTGGTGCACGGCACCGCGCCCACCACCGGGAGCGCCACCCGCACCGGGGGCACCCGGCATGCCCGGGGCGCCAGGGGGCTGCGGCGCGCCGGGGGCGCCGGGCATGCCCGGGACTCCGGGTGCGCCGGGCGGGTTCGGCAGGCCCGGGGCGCTCGGCGCACCAGGCGGGCCCGGAGGCTGCGGTACGCCGCCGCCCCCGCCCAGCTGACTCGGGTCGGCCAGCATCGTGGCCGCGTGGTGAACACCGCCCGGAGGCGTCCCACCAGGCGCACCCGGCGCACCGGGCGGCTTGGGGGCGCCCGGAGGCTGCGGCGCGCCCGGACCGCCCGGACCGCCCGGCCCGGCCGGGCCGTCGGGACCGAGCGCGGACACGAGTTGCGTGGGCACGTACCCGCCCGCCGGTGTACCCGGCGCGCCCGGACCGGACGGCGCGGGCGGCGGCGTGGCCGGACGCGCGCCCGGTGCTCCCGGGGCGCTGGGCGGAGGCGGCGGAGTCGCCCCGCCCCGCGCACGACGCGGCGGAGGCGCCGCCTTGCTCGTCGCGGCGTCGGCGATGTCCCCGGCGTTCGGCGCGAGCGGCCGACCCGGCGCACCCGCACCGGCCCCGTCAGGGGCGGCACCCGCTCCGCCCTGCGGGTAGCCGTAGGAGGACGCGCCCACGGGCGGCGGAGGCGTGGCACCCGGCGCGGGGGCGCCCGGAGGGGGCGTACCCGGCCCGCCTGCACCACCCGGGCCCTGCGGATAGCCGTACGACGACGCACCGGGCGCCGGCGTACCGCCAGGCACACCGGAGGCGCCAGGCACAGACGGAACTCCGGGCGCACCGGGAACCCCATGCGCCGGCGCACCCGGATCATCAAGCGCCGGTGCCACCGCCGTCCGCGGCAGCTGGCTGCCCCCCGACATCAACGCCGTCTTCGCATCCGGAGCCGCAGGCGGCGGCGTGTTGTCGTCCACCTCGCTCAGCGGCGGCGCGAACACGGTCGCGGGCAGCGGAACGGAACGGTCCTCACCGGCGTCCGCGTTGGTGTCCGTACCTGCCCAGGGAGTCGCCCCGACCGGCGCACCGTGCGCCCCCGAAGCCACGCCCGCGCCCCTCTGCGCCCCGGCACCACCACCGTCATCACCCGCACCGGCATCCGGCCAAGCCGCACCCCCACCGGACGCAACAGGCGCCCCCGGCACAGGAGTCGGCGCACCACCAGCAGCAGACCCGGCACCAGCGCCCGCACCCGGCACCCCGGCCTGCGTCTCAGGAAGCCCCCCGCCGCCGGCACCGGACCCCGTACCCGAGCCAGATGCCGCGGCCGCAGCCGCACCCCCCGAGGTGTCCCCACCCCGACGCCCGGGAATCCCCATCTGATCCGCCGCCTCCTGCAACCACTCCGGAGGAGTCAGCAGGAACGACGTCTGGTTCAGATCCACCCGCGCCGGAGCCGCCGACGCCGGTTCCGGGGCCGTGTCCGGGCGGCCGTACTCCTCCTCGTAGCGGCGGACCACCTCACCCACCGGCAGCGAGGGCCACAGGGTCGCCTCGCCGCTGTCCCGGGCGATGACCAGCCGCTGAGCGCCGCCGTCCGAGCGCGGTCCGTCCGAGCGGTCCTCGGCCCAGACCACGAAGCCGAGCTCGAACTCCCGTACCCGCACCTCGCGATGCTGGTACGACGGCACATCGCCGTTGACCCATTCCTCCGCGCGCTCCTGCGCCTGAGCGAACGTCACCATCGCGAAACTCACTCCCCGGACACGGAAGTAGACACGGGCACGGCACGGGCGAAACCGCCGTCGACCATCAGGTTCGCCACCGTCTCCAACTCGGGCGGGGAGCCCGCAAGACGGGAGAGGAAGACATCGAAGTCGTCGCCGCAAGGCAGGAGCAGCCGCTCCACCCGTTCCGCCGGCGACCAGGACGGATCGACGTCCCGCGCGTCGTCGTACGCGCAGAACCACACCGAACCGATTCCCTCGCCCTTCACCTTCACCGCCAGCAGACCGCCCTGGACGAAGCCGACGCCCAGATAGTCCTTGGTCAGATGGTCACGCAGGCACTTGTTGACGTAGACCAGGTCATTGACCGCCGCCTCGTCGCGCACCGTGAAGAACGGCTGGTCGATCAGCAGCCCCAGCTCCGCGTCCAGCGCCGTCCCGACCGGCGCGCAGCCGCCCGCCGCCTTCAGGAACGAGCGGTACGCGCCCGGCAGCCGGTACCCGAGGTCCTCCTCGACGCCCAGCACCTGCGACTCGCTCACCGCCACACCCGACTTGGGCAGACCGACATGCGCGGGACGCGTCTCCTGGAGGGGCCGCGTGCCCCGCTTGTTCTGGTCCACCGGCGCCGTCGCGACCCCGCCGTGATGCCGCAGCAACGCCTTGACCTCGACCGGAACCAGCTCAAGACGCCGTGAACCCACCGCGTGGTGCCAGGTCCAGCCGTGCGGAGTCGCCACCGACGGCACCGTGTCCCACAGTTCATGACCGGAGGCCGCCAGCGCCGCGTTCGCCGACACATAGTCCGTCAGACGCAACTCGTCGACACCGAAGCCCTCCGGCGGCTCCGCGATCTCCGCGGCGGCCCGCGCGTAGGGCGAGAAGTCGGGATAGCCGTGCTCGTCGATCCGCACCCCTCTCGGGTGACGGGCGGCCCGTACCGGGTCCGGGAAGTGCACGACCTGCCCGGCGTAGGCGGCGTTCGGCGGCGCGGCTCGCTGCCCGAGCCGACCTGTCGTCATGGCGGTTGCCCCCTGCGGCGTTCTGGTACGGCACGCAATGACCCTCCTCGGCCACTACGCCCCGTATCGACTGTCTCCACGCGTCAACCGCATGGATCGCGGTGCCGACAGCCTATGCGGTACGACGACGCCGGTCACCGGGCACCGGTCAGGGCCCCTCCGCTTCCGTGACCAGCCGTCACCCCGCCGTGACAGCCCGCCCAAACCCGGGCGTGTCGCGCCGCCCCAGCTTCCGCACCGGCCACGGCATTTGGCACTCTGTGTCGTCCGGGGGATGCACGGAGGGGATGACGATCATGAACGCGACGCAGACAGGACCACACCGAGGCCCGAAAACCAGGCCGTCCGGCGACCCCCGTATCGGCTGGAGCGCCACCGAGGCCCCGCACGCTCCCGCCCTGCGCCACCGTCGTGACGGCATACTCCCCACCGTCGCCGCCGCCCTCTCGGTACGCGGCGCCACCCTCACCGGCACCGCCGCCCGCGGCGACCAGCCGCCCGCGCTGCACCCGCTCGTCCAGGACTTCCTGGACACACTGACCAGCGCCCAACGCGACCGTTTCACCGGCCGCTGCGCCGAGACGATCCTGATCTCCCGGCACATCGCCGCCGCCGACGCCGCGCGCGGCAAACGTGCCGCCCGCAAACCGATGACCAACGGCGAGGCGCGCAAGGCCCTCAAGCAGGCCAAGCTCACCGCCCGCCGCATCCGCGAGGACGGCGACCCGCTGCACGGCAGCTTCGCCGCCCCCTGCCGCGCCTGCACCGCCCTCAGCGCGCACTTCGGCGTCCGCGTGGTCGATCCCACGACCGCCGACGACTGACACCAGACCCAAAAGCCGGACACTCCGGACTCCCGCACGATCGAGGGCAGATGCACCCAGACCGCACGTCCACCACCCGCTTCCCGGTGCCCGTCGACGCCGCCCTGCGCGCCGCCGGCTGGCAGCCCGGACGCTGGGACATCAAACAGGCCGAGATCTGGGCCGACGCCCTGCGCGACCACGCCTCGCCCGCCGGGCACCGGCACACCGTCTTCCCCGCCGCGGTGGAGGCATGGGCGGAGTTCGGCGGACTGCACATCACCCCGCCGGGCCCCGGCCGCCAGGTCGCCCCGGCCAGCGTGCACCTCGACCCGCTGCACGGCCTGCACATGGCCCGCACCCTCGGCGACCTCGGCCGCGCCCTCGACACCGAGGTCTGCCCGCTCGGCGCCGAGACCGACACCGCGGCCCTGCTCGCCATCGACGCCGAGGGCCGCGTCTACACCCTCGACCACACCGGCGACTGGTACCTCGGCCCCGACATCGACACGGCCCTCACCACGCTGGTCGCGGGCACCGAGCCGGTACGGCTCACCGCGGGCTGAGCCGCCACAACAAGCCGTAAAGAGCCACAAAAAGCCATCAGGCCGCCGGAATCACCGCCGACACCCGGAACCCCCCGGCGTCCGTCGGGCCCGACACGAACACCCCGCCCAGCGCGGAGACCCGCTCCTTCATCCCCACCAGACCGTTGCCGCCCGACGGCAGCCGCGCCGAGGACGCGGACGCCACCTCCGGCGGCGGCTCGTTCTCCACCTGCATCGCGATCTCCGAGACCCGGTGAGCGAGCCGGACATGCGTCTTCGCCCCCGCCGCGTGCTTGTGGACGTTGGTCAACGCCTCCTGCACCACGCGGTATGCCGTCTGCTCCACCTCGGGCGCGTAGCCGCGTACGTCGCCCTCGACCGAAAGGTCGACCACCATCCCCGCCGCCGCGGACTGCCCGATCAGCTCGTCCAGTTCCGACAGACACGGACCGTCGGCCGACGCCCCCTCGTCCTGCGCGGCCCGCGAAGCCGCCGCGGCGGCCGCCGCGCCGACCGCCGCCAGCGGCACCACCGGACGCCGCCCGGCGACACCGTCACTGGCGCGCAGCACCCCGAGCATCTCCCGCAGCTCGGTCAGCGCCTGCCGGCCCATGTCCCCGACCAGAGCGGCATTCTTGACCGCCTTCTCCGGATCCTTGCGCGCGACCGCCTGGAGCGCCGCCGCATGCACCACCATCAGGCTCACCCGGTGCGCGACGACATCGTGCATCTCCCGCGCGATCCGCGTGCGCTCCTCGCCACGCGCCCACTCCGCCCGCTCCTCGGCGCGCTCCGCGAGCAGTTGCAGCTCCCGCTCCAGGCTGTCCGCCCGCTCCCGCAACGACTCCATCAGCCGGCGCCGCGCGCCCACGTACAGCCCGAGCAGCAGCGGAGGCGCGGTCATCCCCAGCGATGTCGTGATCGCACCGAACGGCACGAACCAGTCCCCGAACTGCAGATCGCCCTGGTCCACACCCTGACGCAGCCACACGAACGTCACGATCAACATGCCGACCTGGGACATCCCGGCCAGCGCCGCGATGATCCGCCGGGGCAGCTCCGAGGCGGCCAGGGTGTACAGGCCGACGATGATCATCAGGAAGCCCATCTGGGCCGGCATCACGGCGATCGAGACGAGCACGACCGCGATCGGCCACCTCCGCCGCACCACCAGCACCGAACCGGCCAGCACCCCGAACAGCACACCCACGAACGACGGAATCCCCGCGTCCGCCGCAAATCCAAAACCCCTCGCCCCGCACTCCAACGCGGACACCGCGGCCAGACCTATGTCCAGCACCGCACTGCGCCACTTCACCCACCACCACGGCCCCGCCCCTGCCGGGACCGCGGCGTGGTCTTCCCCCGTCGTGGTCATGCCTCCAGCCTACGGGCGGGGGCCGCCGCTTTTCCGGCGAGTTTCGCCGACTGGCCTACACCACATCGTTCATCCCCGGAACCGAGGATTCCGGGCGGCGGGGGCCTCAGGGCGGCCACGCACACCGTCGCATCCACGGCACCTGGTACGGCATAGTGGTGTCCGTGCGCGCAGCCGATCAACGAGATCGGACACCGCGCGCGAACCATCCCGGATCGTCTAAGGGCAGGACAAACGGTTTTGGTCCGTTGAATGAGGGTTCGAATCCTTCTCCGGGAGCTCACCACGGGCCCTGACACCTGCGTCAGGGCCCGCTCCCATAACCCCCACGAAACGCCCCGGTATCCTGCGGATGTCACCCCTCCCCATCCCAAAAGCCGAAGGGCAACCCCGTGAGCGCCATTCGCCCGGCAGCCGTCGTCGTTCTCGCAGCGGGTGAGGGCACCCGTATGAAGTCGGCCACACCCAAGGTCCTGCACGAGGTCTGCGGACGCAGCCTCGTGGGTCATGTGCTCGCCGCCGCGCGTGAGTTGCAGCCCGAGAATCTCGTCGTGGTCGTCGGCCACGCGCGCGAGAAGGTCACCGCGCATCTCGCCGAGGTCGACGCCGAGGTGCGTACGGCCGTGCAGGCGCAGCAGAACGGCACCGGGCACGCCGTACGGATGGCCCTGGAGGAGCTCGGCGGCACGGTCGACGGGACCGTCGTAGTCGTGTGCGGCGACACCCCGCTGCTCACCGGCGCCACTCTCCAGGCCCTCGCCGCCACCCATGCCGCGGACGGCAACGCCGTGACCGTGCTGACCGCCGAGGTGCCGGACGCGACCGGTTACGGGCGGATCGTGCGGGACGGGGCCTCGGGTGCTGTCACGGCGATCGTCGAGCACAAGGACGCCAGCGAGTCGCAGCGGGCGATCCGGGAGATCAACTCCGGGGTGTTCGCCTTCGACGGGCAGTTGCTCGCGGACGCGCTCGGCAAGGTCCGTACCGACAACAGTCAGGGCGAGGAGTATCTGACCGACGTCCTCGGGATTCTGCGCGAGGCGGGGCACCGGGTCGGCGCCTCGGTCGCCGGTGACCACCGGGAGATCGCGGGCATCAACAACCGTGTGCAGCTCTCCGAGGCACGGCGGATCCTGAACGACCGGCTGCTCACCGAGGCCATGCTGGCCGGCGTGACGGTCGTGGATCCCGCGACGACCTGGGTCGATGTCACGGTGACCTTCGAGCAGGACGCGCTTGTGCACCCGGGTACGCAGCTGCTGGGCGCCACGCACCTCGGTGAGGGTGCCGAGGTGGGGCCGAACTCGCGGCTGTCGGACACCCGGGTGGGTGCCGGGGCGCGCGTCGACAACACGGTGGCGGACGGGGCCGAGGTCGGCGCGGGGGCGACGGTCGGGCCGTTCGCCTATCTGCGGCCGGGCACGCGGCTGGGCGCGAAGGGCAAGATCGGCACGTACGTCGAGACGAAGAACGCGTCCATCGGCGAGGGAACGAAGATTCCGCATCTGTCCTACGTGGGTGACGCGACGATCGGTGAGTACACGAACATCGGTGCCGCCAGCGTCTTCGTGAACTACGACGGCCAGGACAAGCACCACACGACGGTGGGGTCGCACTGCCGTACCGGTTCGGACAACATGTTTGTGGCTCCTGTCACGATCGGGGACGGCGCGTACACCGCCGCCGGGTCCGTGATCACCAAGGATGTGCCGCCCGGTTCGCTGGCCGTGGCCCGTGGTCAGCAGCGGAATATCGAGGGCTGGGTGGCCCGTAAGCGTCCGGGGAGCGCGGCGGCGAAGGCGGCCGGGGCGGCGTCCGGGGAGCCGGAAGGCGCAAGCTGACTGGAAACAGGTGCGTCTGGGACGGCGTACCGTGATAAGTGCACATCCGCACCTAACCAGCTGAGACGGCCGCTCGCACCAGCCGGTGACGGGCTCGGTGCGGCCTCTCGACATCCAGCTGAGACACCTCTGAGGAGACAGTGCTGTGACCGGGATCAAGACGACCGGCGAGAAGAAGATGATGTTCTTCTCCGGCCGCGCCCACCCCGAGCTTGCCGAGGAGGTCGCCCAGCAGTTGGGTGTCGGGGTCGTCCCGACGAAGGCCTTCGACTTCGCCAACGGCGAGATCTATGTGCGCTACCAGGAGTCGGCGCGTGGTGCGGACTGCTTCGTGATCCAGAGCCACACGGCTCCGATCAACCAGTGGATCATGGAGCAGCTGATCATGATCGACGCGCTGAAGCGCGCGTCGGCGCGCTCCATCACGGTCATCGTGCCGTTCTACGGTTACGCGCGGCAGGACAAGAAGCACCGCGGTCGTGA
Organism: Streptomyces sp. P17; assembly: GCF_032436805.1. Taxonomy (NCBI): domain Bacteria; kingdom Bacillati; phylum Actinomycetota; class Actinomycetes; order Kitasatosporales; family Streptomycetaceae; genus Streptomyces; species Streptomyces sp. P17. The sequence continues at coordinate 70,705 of NZ_JAVRBF010000015.1, forward strand.
ACCGATTTCGGCGCGTCTGATCGCGGACCTGATGAAGACGGCGGGTGCGGACCGGATCCTGACGGTGGATCTGCACACGGACCAGATCCAGGGCTTCTTCGACGGTCCGGTGGACCATCTGTTCGCGTTGCCCCTGCTGGCGGACTACGTGGGCCGCAAGGTGGACCGCGAGAAGCTGACCGTGGTCTCGCCGGACGCCGGCCGGGTGCGGGTCGCCGACCGCTGGTGCGACCGTCTCGGCGCGCCGCTGGCGATCGTGCACAAGCGGCGTGACAAGGACGTGGCGAACCAGGTGACCGTCCACGAGGTCGTGGGTGAGGTCAAGGGCCGGGTGTGTGTACTGGTCGACGACATGATCGACACCGGTGGCACGATCTGCGCCGCGGCCGACGCGCTGTTCGCGCACGGCGCGGAGGACGTCATCGTCACCGCCACCCACGGTGTGCTCTCGGGTCCCGCGGCGGACCGTCTGAAGAACTCGCGCGTGAGCGAGTTCGTGTTCACCAACACCCTGCCGACGCCGGGTGAGCTGGCGGACGACCTCGACAAGATCACGGTGCTGTCCATCGCGCCGACGATCGCGAGCGCGGTGCGCGAGGTGTTCGAGGACGGTTCGGTGACGAGCCTGTTCGACGAGCAGTAAGCCGCTTGATCAATTTTCGTACGGCCTCCCCCGCCGAGTAGACTGCTGAAGTTGCTCGGCGAGGGAGGCCGTACTCATTGAGGCACACTCAGTGGGGTACGGCGATCCGTTATCGACGCGCTCTTCGTAGCAGGCCGTTCGTGGCCGGGTGACCCTGTCCGTTTCTCACCCATACGAGGAGTGATCACTATGTCCGAGGTGAAGATCGCCGCCGAGACGCGCACCGAGTTCGGCAAGGGTGCCGCGCGCCGCATCCGCCGTGACAGCAAGGTTCCCGGTGTGCTGTACGGCCACGGTTCGGACCCGCTGCACCTGACCCTGCCGGGCCACGAGCTGCTGCTGGCGCTGCGTACGCCGAACGTCCTGATCGCCCTGGACATCGACGGCAAGACCAACGAGCTGGCGATCCCGAAGGCCGTGCAGCGTGACCCGCTGAAGGGCTTCCTTGAGCACGTCGACCTTCAGCTCGTGAAGCGTGGCGAGCAGGTCAACGTCGAGATCCCGGTGCACACCGAGGGTGAGCTGGCCGCCGGTGGCAACCTGCTGGAGCACGTGCTGAACGCGCTGCCGGTCGAGGCCGAGGCCACGCACATCCCCGAGTCCGTCACCGTGTCCGTGGAGGGCCTGGAGGCCGGTGCCTCCATCCTCGCCAAGGACATCACCCTGCCCAGCGGTGTGAAGCTGGCCGTCGACGGGGACGCGGTCGTCATCCAGGTCCTGGCCGCGCAGGCCGAGGAGGCCCCGGAGGGCGAGGCCGAGGGCGAAGAGGTCGCCGAGGCCTGATCCTCACCCTCTGTTTTCGGTTCGTCAGCCGCTGCTTCCTCCGGGGAGCGGCGGCTGGCGCGTATCAAGGAGACATGTACGTGACTTCCGACCCGAGCGCCCCCTGGCTGATCGCAGGCCTCGGCAATCCAGGACCCGAGTACGCCATGAACCGGCACAACGTCGGGTTCCTGGTGGTGGATCTGCTGGCCGAGCGGATCGGGGGGAGGTTCAAGCGGGCCGGTAAGGCGCAGGCGCAGATCGTGGAGGGGCGGATCGGACCGCCGGGGCCGATGAACCGGCGGGTGATCCTGGTGAAGCCGATGTCGTTCATGAACCTCTCCGGGGGTCCGGTGAACGCGCTCAAGGACTTCTACAAGGTGCCTCTCGCCAACATCGTCGCGATCCATGACGAGCTCGACATCGACTACGGCACGCTGCGGCTGAAGCTCGGCGGCGGGGACAACGGGCACAACGGTCTGAAGTCGATGACGAAGGCGATGGGTGCCGACTACCACCGGGTGCGGTTCGGGATCGGCCGGCCGCCCGGGCGGATGCCGGTCGCGGACTTCGTGCTGCGGGACTTCTCCTCGACCGAGCGCAAGGAGCTGGACTACTTCGTGGACCGGGCGGCGGACGCGGTGGAGTGTCTGGTCATCGAGGGACTGGAGCGGGCTCAGGGGACGTACAACTCGTAGCCGAACAAACAGGGTTCCCGCCCAGGCCGACATTGACTTTCAGCAAGGCGATGGCCAAGGATCGCGGCCATGCCTCCCGCCGTCATGTCCAGCCAGGGCGCCGTCATCGCACTGCGGTTCGGACGCGCCGCGGCCATGGGTACGGTCGCGGCGCTGATCCTGATCGGGGGCGTGTGGGCGTCGTGGGGGACCGCCCAGCACGTGATGCTCACCAAGGGACGCGAGAGCGGCACCGTCGAGGTGACCCGCTGCGCCGAGGACACCTGCACCGGCCCGTACTCCCCCCTCTCCCAGGGCTCGCAGCCCCGGGACCGAGTCGTCCTCGACCACACGGCCGCGGTCCGCAAGGGCCAGACCTACACGGTCGTCATCAAACCGGGCTCCGACGACGTCGTCCGCTCCGGCCCGTCCGGCATCCTCTACGCCTGGGTCCCGCTGGGCGGAGCACTGCTGCTGGCCTCGGTCGTGGTGGCGGGCGGCCTCCGCCGCACCCGGGCCGCCTGGGCCCTGGCCGGCACCGGGATCGCGCTGCTCACGGCGGCTTTTCTGACGGTCTGAGCGGAGTTTCGGCGCTGCTCCGGCCGTGACTCCGTGAAGAAACCGAGTGTTGTCTGTTCGTGATTGACCCGGGGTCAGGCGCGGCTGGAAGCTGAGCCGCCCCCTCCACATCTTCCCGTTCGTTTCACGAAGATGGACTGCCCATGCGTACCCTCACCCGCGCCGGCGCCGTGTCCGCCGTCGCCGCGGCGGCGCTGCTCGTCGCCCCCGCCGCCCACGCCACCCCCAACGGGGACAACGGCACCGTGAAGATCCACGACGCCACCACCGACGAGGAGCTCCGCAAGAACGAGCCCCGCGTCTGCTCCTTCTACCTCGACGCCTTCGGCTTCGACGGCGGCCAGCAGGTCGACTGGCGCATCGAGGCCTGGGCCCCGACGGCCGACGTCAAGGGCGAGACCGTGAAGTCCGGCGAGCTCACCCTGGACGCCGAGGGCCAGGGCCGCAGCGAGGACATGACGCTGCCCGACGGCCACTACAAGCTGTTCTGGAACTTCGAGGGCGAGAAGGGCTCCGCCAAGCACAAGGTGTTCTGGACGGACTGCGAGAAGTCCGAGGAGTCCGGCAGCCCGGCCCCGAGCACGAGCACGAGCGCCGGCCCGGGCACCGAGCCGTCCGCCTCTCCGAGCGCCTCCGACGAGGCGGCCGCCCCGAGCGCCTTTGCCGCGCCGTCCGCTCAGGGCGGCAGCGGCGCCGAGGGCGACCTCGCCGAGACCGGCAGCGGCGCCCCGGTGGGCCTGCTGAGCGGGATCGCGGCCGCCCTGGTCGCCGCGGGCGGGTTCCTGATGTACCGCCGCCGCAAGGCCTGACGCAGGACCCTTGCGCAGGACATGAGGGTGCCCCCCGAGAGCCTCGGGGGGCACCTTCGCGTTCCGGGCCGGGTCAGCCGGTGTTGCGCAGGCCCGCCGCCACGCCGTTCACCGTCAGCAGCAGCGCCCGGGACAGCAGCGGATCCGCCGGCTCACCCGCGGCCGCCGCGTCGCGCTGACGCTTGAGCAGGGCGACCTGGAGGTAGGAGATCGGGTCCAGGTAGGCGTCCCGGATGGCGAACGTCTGCTTCAGCACCGGGGTGGCGTCCAGCAGCTCCGCCTCGCCCGTCACCCTCAGCACCTCGCGCACGGTCAGCTCGTGCTCGGCCTTGATGGTCTCGAACACGTGCTTGAGCTCGTCGGGGACGAGGGTGTCGACGTAGTGCTGGGCGATCCGCAGGTCCGTCTTGGCGAGCGTCATCTCGACGTTGGAGATGAAGTTGCGGAAGAAGTGCCACTGCTCGTGCATCTCGACGAGCACGGTGTCGAGACCGGCTTCCCGCAGCGCCTTGAGCCCCGAGCCGACGCCGAACCAGCCCGGCACGATCTGCCGCGACTGGGTCCAGCCGAACACCCACGGGATGGCGCGCAGTCCGTCGAGGGAGACACCCGAGCCGGGGCGGCGGGAGGGCCGCGAGCCGAGGTGCAGGTCGGCGAGCTGGTCCACCGGCGTCGACGCGAGGAAGTACGTCGGCAGGTCCGGGTCCTCCACGAGGCGGCGGTAGGCGGCGTGGGCGGCGTCGGAGACCACGTCCATCGCCGCGTCCCAGCGGGCGAGCGCCTCGTCGGACTGGCGCGGGGCGGTGTGCAGGGCGGACGCCTGGAGCGTGGCCGCGACGGTCAGCTCCAGGTTCTCCCGGGCCAGCGACGGCACCAGGTACTTGTCGGAGATGACCTCGCCCTGCTCGGTCACCTTGATCTCGCCCTCCAGGGTGCCCCAGGGCTGGGCGAGGATCGCGTCGTGCGAGGGGCCGCCACCGCGGCCGACGGTGCCGCCCCGGCCGTGGAAGAGACGCAGGCGTACGCCGTAGCGGTGCGCCACGTCACGCAGCCGCCGCTGCGCCCGGTGGATCTCCCACTGGGACGTCGTGATGCCGCCGAACTTGGAGGAGTCGGAGTAGCCGAGCATGACCTCCTGGACATCGCCCCTGAGCGCCACCAGACGCCGGTAGGACGGGTCGGAGAGCATGTCCTCCAGGATCGTGTCGGCGGCCTTGAGCTCGTCCGTGGTCTCCAGCAGCGGCACGATGCCGATCTTCGCCCAGCCCGCGTGCAGATCGATCAGACCGGCCTCGCGGGCCAGCACGGCGGCCGCGAACACATCGTCGGCGCCCTGGCACATCGAGATGATGTACGACTCGATGACCTCGGGCCCGAAGACCTCCAGCGCCCGCTTGACGGTCTGGAAGACCCCGAGCGTCTTCTCCCCGGCCGCGTCCACCGGTGCGGGCGTGGGCGCGAGAGGACGGCGGGACCTCAGCTCCTTGGCGAGCAGCTTGCCCCGGTAGTCGCGCGGCATGTCGGCGTACCGCCAGGACTCCTCGCCGAGCCGGTCGAAGAGCTGGCCGAGGGCGTGGTGGTGGGCGTCGGCGTGCTCGCGGACGTCCATGGTGGCGAGCTGGAGGCCGAACGCGGACAGGGTGCGGATCGTCCGGTTCATCCGGCCCTCGGCGAACAGTCCCCCGCGGTGCTCGCGCAGCGAGGTCTGGATCAGCGTCAGGTCGCCGATCAGCTCGCTGGTGCCCAGGTAGTCGCGGCCCGGCTCGTGCGGGATGCCCTTGGCCAGGCGCGTCTTGGTGTTCTCCAGCTTCTGGCGGATGCAGGTGGCCTTGAGCCGGTAGGGCTCCTCGGCGTTCAGCCGCTTGTAGCGCGGGCTGATCTCCGGCAGCGCCTCCAGGTCGGCCTGGAGGGAGGCGAGCAGTTCCTCGGTGGCGCCGGAGTAGCGGATGGAGTTCGACAGGAAGCCGCGCAGCTCGTCGATCATCTCCAGGGCGTCGTTGATGCCGTGCTCGTGCTGGAGGATCAGCACGTCCCAGGTGACCTGCGGGGTGACGTTCGGGTTGCCGTCGCGGTCGCCGCCGATCCAGGTGCCGAAGGTGAGCGGCCGGGTGTCGTCGGGCAGCTGCACGCCGACCCGCTCCAGCTCGGCGGTGAGATCTTCCAGTACGTCCCCGACGGCGCCGGCGTGCAGCTCGTCGAGGTAGTAGATGGCGTTGCGGGCCTCGTCGGCGGGCTCGGGGCGGACGACGCGCAGTTCGTCGGTCTGCCATACGAGGTCGATGTTCTCCGCCAGACGGGTGTCGTAGCGCCGGCGGTCGGCCTCGATGACCGGGGTCTCCAGAAGCGCGGCGATGCGCCGGAGCTTGTTCAGCACCGACCGGCGCGCGGCCTCGGTGGGGTGGGCGGTGAACACCGGGCGGACATTGAGGTTCTTCACCGTCGCGCGCAGGTGCTCGGGGTCGGCGTCCTTCAGCCGGTCGGCCGTACGGGCCAGCAGACCGCCCTCGGCGGCACGCTTGGCGCGCAGCTCGCGGCCGCGGTGCACCTGCTCGGTGACGTTGGCGAGGTGGAAGTAGGTGGAGAAGGCGCGGACCAGCTTGGCCGCGGTGTCGAGTTCGGTGCCGCGCAGCAGCTCCGCGGCGGCCTCGCCGTCCTCGCGGGTGAGTCGGCGCACCCTCTCGACCAGGTCGAGAAGCTCTGGACCCTCCTGCCGGACGAGAGTCTCGCCGAGGAGATCACCCAGTCGCCTGATGTCGGCGCGCAACTCGCTGCTGGTCGACGTGGTGCTCGTAGTCAGGTCGTCGGCACTGCTCACAGGTGCGGCTCCTTGCAGTGTTGAAGCTCGTCCGGGAGGGGAACCCGGAGCCACGTCTCGCGCGGCGGCTGCCGCATACGGGCCGGGCATCCGGGAAGAAATCAGAGCGGACCGCGCTGTCCGACCGCAACCAAGGATAGGTGTCCGTGCGGACGCGCAGGCCCGCGGGCTCTTGCCGCCGGGCGACGCGCTGCCATACTTACGACGCCGTAGGTTACGGAACCGTAGAGACCGTTGGAACGGAACCAGGGAACGGTTCCCTCGACCACCCGGCATCTGACTCACCACCCTCGACCCCACAGGGGACGCCCATGACCACGAGCTCCGATGTGATCGAAGACGCCCCGCAGGCGAACGACGACACCCCCGCCACCTCAGCAACGCTCGGCGGCGAGAAGAAGGGGTCGCTCGAACAGTTCGCGCTGCTCCTCTTCATCGTCGTCCCGTTCCTGGCGCTCGCCGCAGCGGTGCCGCTGGCCTGGGGCTGGGGCGTGAGCTGGCTCGACCTGGGTCTGCTGGTCTTCTTCTACTACCTCGCCTGTCACGGCGTCACGATCGGCTACCACCGCTACTTCACCCACGGCTCCTTCAAGGCCAAGCGCCCGCTGCGCATCGCGCTCGCCATCGCGGGCTCGATGGCGGTCGAGGGCCCCCTCGTCCGATGGGTCGCCGATCACCGCAAGCACCACAAGTTCTCCGACGCGGAGGGCGACCCGCACTCCCCGTGGCGCTACGGGGAGACCCTCCCGGCACTGCTGAAGGGCCTGTGGTGGGCGCACATCGGCTGGATGTTCGACGAGGAGCGCACCCCGCAGGACAGGTACGCACCGGACCTGATCAAGGACCGGGCGATCCGCACGATCTCCCGTCAGTTCATCTGGTGGACGATTCTCTCGCTGGCCCTGCCCGCCCTGATCGGCGGCCTGGTGACGATGTCCTGGTGGGGCGCCTTCACGGGCTTCTTCTGGGGCTCGCTCGTCCGGGTGGCCCTGCTGCACCACGTCACCTGGTCGATCAACTCCATCTGCCACGCCGTCGGCAAGCGTCCCTTCAAGTCGCGGGACAAGTCGGGCAACGTGTGGTGGCTGGCGGTCCTGTCCTGCGGTGAGTCCTGGCACAACCTGCACCACGCCGACCCGACATCGGCGCGGCACGGGGTGATGCGCGGGCAGGTGGACTCCTCCGCGCGGCTCATCCGCTGGTTCGAGCTGGCGGGCTGGGCGTACGACGTGCGCTGGCCGTCACGCTCGCGTATCGATTCACGCCGGAAGAGCGCGGAAGACGGCTCCCGAAGCGGGGCGGAGGCCGCGAGGGCGGCATGATTGACGCCGTGGCGACCGACTCCAGCAGTACCCCGAACGAGAAGCCGCGGCGTGCGCGTCGCACCCGGATGACCGGTGCGGAGCGCCGTCAGCAGTTGCTGGAGATCGGTCGCACCCTCTTCGCCGCGAAGGGCTTCGAGGGCACGTCGGTGGAGGAGATCGCGGCGAAGGCCGGGGTCTCCAAACCGGTGGTGTACGAACACTTCGGCGGCAAGGAGGGCCTGTACGCGGTGGTCGTGGACCGCGAGATGCGCCGTCTGCTGGACATGGTCACGAGCTCCCTGACCGCGGGCCATCCCCGCGAACTGTGCGAGCAGGCGGCCTTCGCGCTCCTGGACTACATCGAGGAGTACACGGACGGCTTCCGCATCCTGGTCCGTGACTCCCCCATCCCTCAGTCGACGGGCTCCTTCGCCTCCCTGATCTCGGACATCGCCACCCAGGTGGAGGACATCCTGGGCCGCGAGTTCAAGAGCCGCGGCTTCGACCCCAAGCTGGCCCCCCTCTACGCCCAGGCCCTGGTCGGCATGGTCGCACTGACCGGCCAGTGGTGGCTGGACGTCCGCCGCCCGAAGAAGGCGGAGGTGGCGGCCCATCTGGTGAACCTGGCGTGGCACGGCCTGGACGGCCTGGAGGCCAAGCCGCACTTGATAGGGCGAAGGAAGAGCTGAGTAAAGGTTGCTCTAGATTAACCTTGTGCCACAATTAGCGCATGACTGAGATTGCGATCAGCGCGGCCCGTGCCCAGCTCGGTGACCTGGTCCGCCGCGCGGCCCACGGCCGGGAGACCATCGCCCTCACCGACCACGGCCACGTGGCCGCGCTCCTCGTCTCGCCGCAGGTGATAGAGGATCTCGAAGACGCCCTCGCCGTCGCGGACTATCAGCGGCGCAAGGCGGAGGGCACGCTGGGCGAGGGCGTCCCGCACGAAGAGGTGGGCCGCATGCTGGGGCTGCGCCCGTGACCTACCGCATCACCTGGGAACCTGCCGCGACGAACGCGGCGGCAGGGTTCCTGGAGGACGACCCCACCGGACTCGCGTCCGTCTACGAAGCCGTCGACGGGCTGGCGAAGGTGCCACGCCCCACAAACTCCACCGCCTATGGCCCCGGCATCCGACGCTTACGCGTGGGGGACTACCGCGTCCTGTACGTCATCGACGACGACGTGATCCGCATCCTCGTCACCCACCTGGGCCGGACCCCGTAATCGCCACAGGCTCCAGGAACTCCAGCCGGTTTCCCACCGGATCCTCCGAGTAGAAGCGCCGGTGGCCGGGCAGATGGGCGTCCCAGGTCACCGGCGCCCCCTGCGCCTCCAGCCGGACGGCGTACGCCTGGATACCCGCCACCCGCAGCCCCGGGTGGGCCTTGCGCGAGGGACGGAAACCGTCCTCGATCCCCAGGTGGAGCTGCACCGCTCCGGCCTGGAACCAGCACCCGCCACGCACGGCGAGGGCCGCCGGCTCGGGGATCTCGGTCATCCCGAGGACGCCGACGTAGTACGCCCGCAGCCGCTCCTCGGAGCCGGGCGGCGCGGCGAGCTGGACGTGATCGAGCGCGGTGATCATCACGCCTCCTTGCGGGCGACCGCGAAGATCCGGCGGAAGGGGAACGGAGTCCCGTGCGGCCCCGCCGGGTACGCCTCGCGCAGGGCCACGCGGTACTCCTCCACGAAGGCGTCCCGGGCCTCCGGATCGTCCGCGAGGGCGGAGAGGACGGGCAGGAGGCCCGTGCCCTTCACCCAGTCCAGGACGGGGTCCTCGCCGGTCAGCAGATGGATGTACGTCGTCTCCCACACGTCCGCCGCGCAGCCGAGGCCGGTCAGCCGCTCCAGGTAGGCCCCCGGCGTGAGCACCGCTCCGTCGTGGCGCAGGGCGTCGGTGAGTCCGTGCCCCTGCGCCAGCTCGCGCATCAGCCGGTGGCTCGGTGAGTCGAAGTTGCCCGGCACCTGGAAGGCGAAGGTGCCGCCGGGGGCGAGCCCGGCGATCCAGTCGGCGAACCGGTCCGCGTGGCCCGGGACCCAGTGCAGCGTGGCATTGCTGATGATCAGGTCGTACGGCTCCGAGGGCACCCAGGTGCGCACGTCCGCGTGGGCGAAGTCGAGGCGCTCCCCGCCGTGGTCCACGTGCGCCTTGTCGAGCATCTCGGCGGAGTTGTCGTAGCCGGTGATGCGCGCGGTGGGCCAGCGCTCGGCGAGGAGGGCGGTGACATTGCCCGGGCCGCAGCCCAGGTCGGCGATGCGGGGCCGGTCGCCGGGGAGCTCGGGGACCCGGGCCAGGAGGTCCGTGAAGGGGCGGGCCCGATGGCCGGCGTGACGCAGGTACTGGGCGGGGTTCCAGGTGGGAGTCGTCATGACGGTCATCCTCCTCCATATTTACCTTCACACCAAGATGCTTGATATCAAGAGACTTCATGTCGACACAACCACTACACTGATCGTCATGGAGGACGAGGTCGATCGGCTGGTCGCGGCGTGGCGTCGGGAGCGCCCGGACCTCGACGTGGAACCGCTGGAAGTGCTCAGCCGCGTCAGCAGGCTGGCCCGGCACCTGGACCGCGCACGCCGGCTGGCCTTCGCCGAGCACAGTCTGGAGCCCTGGGAGTTCGATGTGCTCACCGCGCTGCGGCGCGCGGGCACGCCGTACCAGCTCTCCCCGGGACAGCTGCTGACGCAGACCCTGGTCACCTCCGGCACCATGACCAACCGCATCGACCGGCTGGCGAAGAAGGGCCTGGTGGAGCGCCTCCCCGACCCCAGCGACCGCCGGGGCGTACTGGTCCGGCTCACCGACGAGGGCCGGGACCGCGCGGACCAGGCCCTGGCCGGACTGCTGGACCAGGAGCGCGCGATCCTCGCGGAGCTCTCCCGAGCGCAACGGGGTGAACTGGCGGGGCTGCTACGCCAGTTGACCGCCCCGTTCGACAACATCCCCGGCTAGACGCTCCGCTGGGAGAGCCGATCGGGAGTGCCGCGAGGGGTTCGTCTGCGGTCTGCGGCGCCGCTGTGGATGGTCGCGCCCACGCGGCGGTAGCCGCACATCGCGATACAGCCCCGCGCCCCTGGGGAGCCGCCGAACCGTCCCCTGACCTGCTACGCCAACTGACCGCCCCGTTCGACCACATCCCCGGCCAGATCCACCGGCCCTACCCCCGCCCGGCGCGCCAGCGCGACCGCGGCCAGGGTGGAGTGGACGCCCAGCTTGCCCAGCACGTTCTGCATATGTGTGCGGACGGTGTGCGGGGAGAGGTACAGGCGTTCGGCTACCGCCTTGCGCCCCAGGCCCGCCACCATGCACCGGAGCACCTCCCGCTCGCGCGGGGTCAGCGACTCCACAAGACGCTCGCTCTCGGTGCGGTGCTTGCGCGCGGCGGTCAACTCGCGCAGAACGCCGGTGAGCAGGGCGGGCGGGAGATGGGTCTCCTCGCGCAGCACCCCGCGGATGACGGTGAGCAGCCGGGACAGCGAACAGTCCTTGGCCACCCAGCCGGACGCCCCGGCCTGCAGCGCGAGCGCCGCCCGCCGCGGGTCGTCCTTCTCCGCGAGCACCACGATCCGCACACCGGGCTGCCCGGTGCGCACCCCGGCGACGAGGGAGATGCCGTCGACCAGACCGTCCTCCCCCACCTCCTGGACCGGCACGGCCGGCCGCACGCCCGGTATCCCGCCCCCCAGGTCGGCGTCGACGAGCAGGACGTCGTACCGGCGCCCCTCGGCGGCGGCGCGCTCCAGGCTGCGCAGCGCGGCCGGGCCGCTGCCCGCGGCGGAGACGTCGACGTCGGGCTCGGCTGCCAGGGCGGCGGCGAGCGACTCGGCGAAGATACGGTGGTCGTCGACGACCAGAACGCGGATGCGAACCACTGATACCCCCACTGGTCCGGTGAACGAAGACCGGCGCGGGTACGACACCCAGGGGTAGTCGCAGAGCCGCACGGCCGCCGCCGTGCAGAAACTGGTACCCCCACCACGGGCGTCGTACCCGACTGTCTCGCCCCCTGATCAGCACCGGCCCCCACCGGCACTGTTCATCAGAGTACGGGCGGGGGCCCGGAGCGGAAGGTAATTTGCAGAACTGGCCCGTCGACGCGTTTATGGTGAGCCGCATGTTCCGAATGGAGACAGAAGTCGACAAGGAGCGGCGCGATCTTCTTCGCGCCCGGCTGCGGGACACCAACACCGCCGCCTCCCCCGTCCTCGGCGCGATGCGCGGAACCCCAGGTGAACGTGAACTCCCGGTCCACGTCTGGATGTTGGACGCCGAGGGCGGTCTGGCCGGGGGGCTCGTCGGGCACACCTGGGCGACCTGGCTCCATGTGACCTACCTCTGGGTCGACGAACGCCACCGCGGCGCGGGGCTCGGTTCGCGACTGCTCGCCGAGGCGGAGCGCGTGGCGCGCGAGGAGCGGGGCTGTGCTTCCGTACGCCTGGAGACATGGGACTTCCAGGCGCCGGAGTTCTACAAGCGGCAGGGGTACGACGTGGTGTGCGTGATCCCCGACTATCCGCCGGGGATCACGGAGTTCACGCTGACCAAGCGGATCGGCTGAGGCGCCGGGCGCCTGCCGCCGGGACCGCCTCGAAGACGCGCGGGGCGGTGAACCCGGCGGCCGTGAACGCCTCCTGGACCGCCTTGGTGATGGTGTCCACGTCGGCCGCCTCGGCCAGCACGATCGCCGAGCCGCCGAAGCCGCCGCCCGTCATCCGGGCGCCCAGGGCGCCGGCCGCGAGGGCGGTGTCGACGACCAGGTCCAGCTCGGGGCAGGAGATCCGGAAGTCGTCGCGCAGCGAGGCGTGCCCCTCGACCAGCACGGGGCCGATCGCGCGGGTCTCGCCGGACTCCAGCAGGGAGACGACCCGCTCCACCCGGTGGTTCTCCGTCACGATGTGGCGGACCAGGCGGACGATCTCCTCCTCGTCACCGAGGCGTTCCAGCGCCGCGTCGAGTCCGTCGTAGGGAACGTCCCTGAGCGCGTCGACGCCCAGCAGTGCCGCGCCCTTCTCGCAGCCCGCGCGGCGCTTGCCGTACTCGCCCTCGTTGTGGGCGTGCTTGACGCGGGTGTCCACCACGAGCAGGCGCATGCCCTCGGCCGCGAGGTCGAAGGGGATCTGCTTCTGGGAGAGGTCCCGGGTGTCGAGGAAGAGCGCGTGGCCCGCCTCGCAGCAGGCGGAGGCCGTCTGGTCCATGATCCCGGTGGGGGCCCCGACGTAGACGTTCTCGGCGCGCTGGCACAGGCGGGCCAGCTGCCGGCGCTGGAGGCCGAGTTCGTACAGGTCGTTGAGCGCCAGGGCGATCACGACCTCCAGGGCCGCCGAGGAGGACAGGCCCGCGCCCGCCGGGACCGTCGACGCCAGGTGGACGTCGGCGCCGGTGACCGGGTGCCCGGCCTCGCGCAGGGCCCAGACGACACCGGCCGGGTACGCGGTCCAGTGCCGGTCCGTCTTTGGCGCGAGGTCGTCGAGACGCAGCTCCACCACCCCGCCCTCGACGTCCGCCGAGTGCAGGCGCAGAACGCCGTCCGTGCGCTTGGAGACGGCCGCGACGGCCGTGTGCGGCAGCGCGAAGGGCATCACGAAGCCGTCGTTGTAGTCGGTGTGCTCACCGATGAGGTTGACGCGGCCGGGCGCCGACCAGACTCCTTCGGGCCCGGTTCCGTAGAGCTCGACGAAACCGTCCCGCACCTGCTGCCCCACTACTGCTCCCTTGTGATCTTCTGCGCGAACTCCCAGGCGTCCGCGACGATCCCCGCGAGGTCGGCGCGTGAGGGGTTCCAGCCCAGCTTCTCGCGGGCCGCGGCGGCGGACGCCACCAGGACCGCCGGGTCGCCGCCCCGGCGCGGGGCCACGATCTCGGGGACCGGGTGCCCGGTCACCTTGCGCACCGTCTCGATGACCTCGCGCACGGAGAAGCCGTGGCCGTTGCCGAGGTTGCAGATCAGGTGCTCGCCGGGAGTGGCCGCCCGGACGGCCAGCAGGTGGGCCTCGGCCAGGTCCGCGACGTGGATGTAGTCGCGCACGCAGGTGCCGTCCGGCGTCGGGTAGTCGTCCCCGAAGACCGAGATGGCGTCCCGGCGGCCCTGCGCCACCTGGAGGACCAGCGGGATGAGGTGCGACTCGGGGTCGTGGCGCTCGCCGAACTCGCCATAGGCACCGGCCACGTTGAAGTAGCGCAGCGACACCGCGGCCAGGCCGTGGGCTGCCGCCTCACCCGTGATCATGTGGTCGACGGCGAGCTTGGAGGCACCGTAGGGGTTGGTCGGCTTGGTGGGCGCGGTCTCCACGATCGGGACCTGCTCGGGCTCGCCGTACGTGGCCGCCGTGGAGGAGAAGACGAGCTTGCGGACGCCCGCCTCGCGCATCGCGCCGAGCAGGGCCATGGTGCCGCCGACGTTGTTGTCCCAGTACTTCTCGGGCTTCACGACCGACTCGCCGACCTGCGAGGAGGCGGCGAAGTGCAGCACGGCCTCGTAGGAGGGGTCCAGCCACTTGGCCGCCTCGCGGATGTCGCCCTCGACGAGGACGGCGCCCGCGGGGACGCCCTCACGGAAGCCGGTGGAGAGGTTGTCGAGGACGGTGACCTCGTGGCCCGCCTCCAGCAGATGCTGGGCGACCACGCTGCCGACGTATCCCGCCCCGCCCGTCACCAGGTACTTCATTGACTCGCTACCTCTCGCAGTCGCTGGGCCGCGCGCTCCGGCGGCACGTCGTTGATGAACACGCTCATGCCGGACTCGGAACCCGCGAGAAACTTCAGCTTGCCGGAGGTTCGGCGAATGGTGAAAAGCTCAAGGTGAAGCGCGAAGTCGTCACGGACGACGCCGTCGAACTCCTCCAGCGCCCCGAACGGCGCCTGGTGCCAGGCGGCGATGTAGGGCGTCGGAGGCTCCTGGTCACCGAAGATCCGGTCGAAGCGCTTCAAGAGTTCCAGATAAACCCTGGGGAATTCTGAGCGCGCGTCCTCGTCGAGCGCGAGCAGATCCGGCACCCGGCGGCGCGGGTACAGGTGGACCTCGTACGGCCAGTGCGCGGCATAGGGCACGAACGCGACCCAGTGTTCACTCGCGAGGACGACCCGCTCACCCGCGAGTTCACGCTCCAGGACGGCGTCGAAGAGGTTCTCGCCGCCGGTGGCCTCCTTGTGCTGGGCGAGTTGCCGCAGCATCAGGGCGGTGCGCGGGGTGGTGAAGGGGTAGGCGTAGATCTGCCCGTGCGGATGCCCGAGGGTCACGCCGATCTCGGCGCCGCGGTTCTCGAAGCAGAACACCTGCTCGACGGAGGGCAGATGGGACAGCTCGGCGGTGCGGTCGGTCCAGGCGTCCAGCACCAGACCCGCCTGCTCCTCGGTGAGGTCGGCGAAGGAGGCGTTGTGGTCGGAGGTGAAGCAGACCACCTCACAGCGGCCGGAGTCACCGGCCAGCGAGGGGAAACGGTTCTCGAAGACCACGACGTCGTACGAGGAGTCCGGGATCTCGCTCAGGCGGTCGCCCTGCGAGGGGCACAGCGGGCACTCGTCGGCCGGCGGGTGGTAGGTCCGGCCCTGGCGGTGCGAGGCGACGGCGACCGAGTCGCCGAGCAGCGGATCCCGCCGGACCTCGGACGTCGTGACGGTGCGCTCCAGCGGCCGCCGGTCCACGGCGTCCCGCACGCGGTCGTCGCGCAGGTCGTAGTAGATCAGCTCGCGACCGTCGGCCAGCCGGGTCGAGGTCTTCTTCACCACTGGGCTCCTTCACTCAAACATAACCAAACACAAGTAACCATAACTCGACAGTCACGTCAACGCCGGAATCAAACAAACCTGAACGACAGAAGGGTTCAATGACGGGATGCAAAGCCCCACGAAAGCCGCATTCCTCGCCGCCGAGCTACGGCTCCCCACCAACTGGCTCGACTACACGATCCTCGGCATCTACTTCGTCGTCGTGCTGGGCATCGGCTTCGCGGCCCGCCGCTCGGTGAAGACGAGCCTCGACTTCTTCCTCTCGGGGCGCTCGCTGCCCGCCTGGATCACCGGCCTCGCGTTCATCTCCGCCAACCTCGCCGCCACCGAGATCCTCGGCATGGCCGCCAACAGCGCGCAGTACGGCGTCTACACCGTGCACTGGTACTGGATCGGCGCCATCCCGGCGATGGTGTTCCTGGGCCTGGTGATGATGCCGTTCTACTACTCGTCGAAGGTCCGCTCGGTCCCGGAGATGCTGCTGCTGCGCTTCGACAAGTGGGCGCATCTGCTGAGTTCGGCGCTGTTCGCCTTCGCCGCCATCCTGATCTCCGGGGTGAACCTGTACGCCCTGGCGATCGTCGTCGAGGCGCTGCTGGGCTGGCCGCAGTGGGTGGCGATCGTGGTGGCGGGTGCCTTCGTCCTCGCCTACATCACCCTCGGCGGTCTCTCCTCCGCGATCTACAACGAGGTCCTGCAGTTCTTCGTGATCCTCGCGGCCCTCATCCCGATCGTCGTGCTCGGTCTGAAGAAGGTCGGCGGCTGGGACGGTCTGACGGATTCGCTCACAAAGACACACGGCGCCGACTTCACGACCGCGTGGGGCGGCACGGGCATCGGCAGCGACAACCCGCTGGGCGCCAACTGGCTGACGATCGTGCTCGGTCTGGGCTTCGTGCTGAGCTTCGGCTACTGGACGACGAACTTCGCGGAGGTCCAGAGGGCCCTGTCGGCGAAGAACCTCTCAGCGGCCCAGCGCACCCCCCTGATCGCCGCGTACCCGAAGATCTTCATCGTCTTCCTGGTGATGATCCCGGGGCTGACGGCGGCGGCACTGATTCCCGGCTTCGGCACCGAGGAGTCGGGCTACCAGTACAACGACGCGATCCCCTACCTGATGGAGCAGCTGCTGCCCAACGGCGTCCTCGGCATCGCGGTGACCGGCCTGCTCGCGGCCTTCATGGCGGGCATGGCGGCCAACGTCTCGTCCTTCAACACGGTGTTCACGAACGACATCTGGGGGCGGTACGTGGTGAAGGGCCGCGAGGACGGCTACTACGTCGGATTCGGCCGCCTGATCACGGTGATCGGCGTGTGCGCGTCGGTGGGCACGGCGTTCCTGGCGTCGTCGTTCTCGAACATCATGAGCTACCTGCAGACCCTGTTCTCCTTCTTCAACGTGCCGATGTTCGTCGTCTTCATCGTCGGCATGTTCTGGAAGCGGGCGTCCGCGGTGTCCGGCTTCTGGGGCCTGCTCGCGGGCACGGTCGCCGCGATGCTCAACTACTTCTGGATCTACAAGCAGGGCATCGTCGACATCCCCTCCGACCAGGGCGCCAACTTCGTCTCGG
The DNA here is from genome assembly GCF_032436805.1 of Streptomyces sp. P17. Classification (NCBI taxonomy): domain Bacteria; kingdom Bacillati; phylum Actinomycetota; class Actinomycetes; order Kitasatosporales; family Streptomycetaceae; genus Streptomyces; species Streptomyces sp. P17. The sequence continues at coordinate 87,597 of NZ_JAVRBF010000015.1, forward strand.
CGATCGTGGGCTTCGTGGCGGGCGCGGTGGTCATGGTCGTGGTATCGATCTTCACCAGGCCGAAGCCGATGGCGGAACTCCAGGGGCTGGTCTACGGCACCCGCTCCCCCGGCATGTCCGAGGCGCCGGCCGAGGGCGACGACGCCTGGTACCGCAAACCGGCCCTGCTGGGCTGGGGAGCGATCATCCTGGCGGCCGCCTGCTACATCCCGTTCTCGTTCTGACTCTCCGTTTCGCGGGAGGATGGAGAAACCATGTCCGACCACTCCGAACACCACGGATACTCCGAAGAGGACGTCCAGCGGGAAGTCACCGAGCTGCAGGCCAAGTCCGCCACCGCGGCCCGCATCTTCGACCTGCGCCGCATCATCGGCGGCCTCTTCGTCATCTACGGCGTGATCGTCACGATCGCCGGCATCAACCCCTCGGACGCCACCCTGGACAAGGCCGAGGGCGTCAACATCAACCTCTGGACCGGCCTGGGCATGCTGCTGCTCGGCATCTTCTTCCTGGTGTGGCTGAAGCTGCGGCCTACGGTTCCGCCGCCCCCGGAGGTCCTCGTACCGGAACAAGCGCCGAAGGACGAGTAGCCGGGACGGGGGTGCCCTACGGCGGGAAGACGGGAGTGCCTACGGCGGGAAAGGCGGCCGTAGGCACCCCGGTTCACGCCTCCGGTGGGGGCGACACCGGTCCCGCCCGGTCCAGCAGTCCCGTCCGCGCCGCCAGGGCCGCCGCCTCCAGTCGGGAGCCGACGCCCAGCTTCATCAGGACCCGCTGGACGTGGGTGCGGGCCGTCGAGGGGGCGATGCCCATGCCCGCCGCGATCAGGCGGGTGTCCTCGCCGTCGGCGACGCGGACCAGGACCTCCACCTCCCTCGGGGTGAGCATCTGGAGCAGGCGCTGGCCCTCGTCGTCCGGCTGGGCCGCCGGGTTGAGCAACTCGCTGAAGGCCCCCTGGAGCAGTTGCGGGGCCACGGCCGCCTCACCCGCCCTCGCCTTCATGATCGCCCGCTCCACTCCCTCGATGCGCTCGTCGTGCCGGACATAGCCCGAGGCGCCCGCCGCGAACGCCGCTGCGATCCCCCGCGGGCTCGGCACGGGCCCCAGCACCAGCACCGCCACCTGCGGGCGCTCGCGCTTGATCTTCACCACCGGGTCGAACATCCCCGGCTCGGCCGGTGTCGCCGTCCCCAGCAGGCACACCTCCGGTGCCCTGGTGATCACCAGCTCCGCCGCCCCCGCGGCCGGTGCCGCCGCGGCCAGCACCCGGTGCCCACGCAGCTTCAATGCCGAGGCCAACGCCTCGGCGAGCAATCGGTGGTCGTCGACCACCATGAGCCGAACTCCCATCGAGCAACCCCCCAGTCCCCCCAATGGATCCCCACACACATCCCCAGGCGCACCCCCGTGGATGCCCCCGGAAGCTACACGCTTGTTCGACGTTGCGCTCCCCCTACTGGAGAGATGTGCCCCGGATCGCCGAAATTCCTCTCATTCGAGGGTGATGAGCGGTAAGTGAACGGCCCCGCCCCTGAACAGGGGCGGGGCCGTGGCCACAAGCGTTCGAGCTGCTCCTCGGCGGCTACTGCTTCGCGCCGAAAGCGATCACCAGATACTCCTCCTCGTCGGTGCTGCCGAGCTCACTGGCGAAGACGTCCGACATGAACAGGCGGCCCTGGCTGTAAAGGATCTCCGCGTAGTCGGGCAGCATGCTCCGCTCCACGTCCATCACCGACTTCGTGGCCGGGTTCTCCATCAGCTTGGTCTCCTTGAAGGAGCCGCCGTCGATGGAGACGACCTGGCCGCCCTTGTCGTACGGGCCGCGCTTGTACGCGATCAGGTTCGGGCCGTCCATGCGCAGCGGGACGAGCTCGTAGTCGTCACCGGCGTCGGCGCGCTGGCCGGTCTGCTTGCCGGTGGCCAGGTCGAAGGCGACGATCTCGTTGGTGTCGCTGTACTCGCCGGTGCCCTCGCGCTTCTCGGTCGGCAGATAGAGCCGGTCGTTGCCCACCGCGAGCAGACGGCACTCCTCGACCTTGGTGATGCCCTCGCAGGTGGCGTTGTACTGCTCGCCCGGCGCGGAGATCCGGGTGCGCAGCTTGCCGGTCTTGTTGTCGATCGAGAAGAAATCGGAGATACCGCTTCCGTCACCGGCGGAGTCACCGACGTCGGCGGCCACGACCAGCGGCTCGGTGGAGACCACGCTGGCGTACTCGATGCCCTTGGCCATCTTGTACGCCGAGATCACCTTGCCGGACTTCGGGTCGATGGTCTCGATGCTCAGCTGACGCTCGCCGTACTGACCGCACTTGCGCACCGCCACCAGCTTGGGGCCGCCCGCGTAACCGGCGTCGTAGCAGGTGTCGGTCGGCTTCGGCGCCCACAGCTGCTCACCGTTGGTGATGTCGAACGCGGCGCCGCCGCTGGTGCTGCCGACGGCGACCGTGCTCGCGCTGACGGTGACGTTGTCGAAGCTGATCGGCTCGGTACCGCTCTCCACGGTCTTCGTCCACAGCTTCCTGCCCGCGTCGAGGTCGATCGCCGCGACCTGGCTGCAGCCGTAGGAGGGCGTGGCCTTGGTCGGCATCTTCGGCTGGTAGGTGATGGCCGTCTTGTTGTCCTCGGTGGCGTGGTTGCTGCCCTGGCAGACCGGGCCGGGGAGCTTGATCGTCCAGATCTTGGTGCCCTTGTCAATGTCGTAGCCGACGACCTCGGCGACGCCGCTCTTGGCGTACACCTCGTCCGTGACCCAGGAGCCGGAGGTGGAGAAGGTGGACTTCACCTCGGGGGCCGGGACCTGGAAGAGCACCTCGGAGTTGGGATCGGCGGGCACCTTCTCCGTCGCCTTGCCGGAGGAGGTGCCGCCCGTGCCGCCGGTGTCGTCGCCCTTGTCGCCGCCACCGCCGGTGCCGCCGCTGGAGCTCGCGGTGTCGTCCTTGCCGCCGTCCTCACCGGAGGACGAGGCGTACCAGACGCCGCCGACGACGATCAGGGCGATGACCACGACGGCGGCCACGATGATGGCCAGCTGCGCGTTGAACTTCCGTCCGCCGCCCGGCTGTCCCGGCTGCGGCTGCATCGGCATGGTCGGCTGGCCGGGATAGCCGTAGCCGGGCTGCTGGCCGTACGGCGGGGTCGGCGGCTGGCCGTACGCCGGAGTGGCGGGCTGGCCCGGGTAGCCGTAGCCCGCGGGCTGCTGGGGATAGCCGTAACCCTGCGGGGGCGTGGGCGGCGGAGTGGGGGGCGCCGGAGGCTGCTGCGGGGCCTGGGGGGCGCCGAAACCGGGCTGCTGGGCGGGCTGTTGGGGCGCGCCGAAGCCGGGCTGCTGGGGGGGCTGGTCCTGGGGCGGGCCGAAGCCGGGCTGCTGGGGGGGCTGGTCCTGGGGCGCGCCGAAGCCGCCCTGCTGCGGGGGCTGGTCCTGGGGCGGGCCGAAGCCGCCCTGCTGCGGGGGCTGGTCCTGGGGCGGGCCGAAACCTCCCCCGGGCGGGGGCTGGTTGGGCGGCGGAGGGGGCTGGGTCATGGTGTGGCTACCTCGGAAGGGGGGACGGCTCGGAACGGGACGTGGGAGCGGCTCACTTGCCGAAGGCGAGCATCAGCTTCTCCTTCGTCTCGTCGCTGCCGGACAGGCGCGTGGTCGACAGGTAGAAGCGGCCGTCGATCCAGTCGTAGGTCCCGGAGTAGAAGCTGTCCTCGATGTCTGCGGTGCCCGCCGGGTTCTGGAGCAGCTTGGTCGGCGTGTGGCTGCTGCCCGCGGTCGGGATCGACACGACCTGGCCGCCCGACTCCCAGGACGGCTTGACGTAGGCGATGAGGTTTCCGCCCTCGGTCTTCAGCGGCATCATCGACTCCTCCGCCGGGGACTTCACGCGCCACTTCTCCTTGCCGTTGGCCAGGCTGATCGCGACGATCTCGTTGGCGCCGGTGGTGGCCTCGGTGGGCAGGTAGAGCGTCTTGCCGTCGGAGGCCACGCCGCTGCAGCCCCTCAGGTCACGCTGGAGGACGGCCCAGCCGCACTCGGGGGAGAAGCTCTCGTCGACGTCGACCTGCGAGGCGACGGAGCCGCCGGCGCCCAGCGTGGAGATGTTCCACGCGTTCTTCTTCTCGTTGGTGCTGTAGACGACCACCGGGTTCAGGGAGTAGACCCGCGCCACCGTCCAGCCCTTGTCGGGCTTCCAGGTCCACTTGACCTTGCCGGTCTTCGGGTCGAGCTCCTGGACCTCGTCGTGCTCGTTGTTGCCGCCCGCGCCGCAGGACGACACGGCGATCAGCTTCTCGCCGCCCGCGAAGGCGGCCGGGAAGCAGGCGTCGCCGTACTTCTTCTTGTCCCACAGCTTCTTGCCGGTGGTGACGTCGTACGCCGTGCCCGACTGCGAGCGGCCCACCATCAGCGTGTCGCCGGTGACGGACAACTCGATCTGGAGCGTGCTGTCGAAGAGTTCGCCGTCGGCGACCTCGCCCTTCCAGCCCTTCTCGCCCTTGTTCAGGTCGAGTTCCTGGAGCTGGTTGCACTCGGCGCGGTCGCTGCTGCCGCTCATGTACGCGATGACGACCTTGTCGTCGGCCGTCTTCTCCGGGGTGACCGCGCAGATCTTCTGCGGGAAGGTGATCGCGTCCCAGGCCGGGGCACCGTCACCGGTGTTGTAGGCGAAGACCTGCTTGTACGCCGCCTTCACCGCGGTCTTGTCGGTGATCCACATACCGGGGGCGTCGGCGCCGGAACCGGGCGCGTCGGGCGCCTCCTTGTACCAGAGCACCTTCGCCTCGCCGGCCTTGCGGCCCTCGTTGAGGTTCTCCGGGTCGTCGCCGCCGTCGCCGCTGCCGTCGCCGGGGTTGACCGGGTCGTCGGAGGCCTTGGGGTCGTCGCTCTTCTGCGCGACCGGCTTCTTCTTCTTTCCGCCGTCGTCCCCGCTCGTCACCGCGAACACGGTGCCGCCGATGACGAGCAGCGCCGCCACCGCGGCACCGATGACGAGGGCGGGCTTGCCCTTGAAGGGGTTGCGGGAGCCGGGCGGGGTGGGCGCGCCGGGGTACTGGGGCTGCTGCGGGTAGCCGTAGCCGGGCTGCTGGCCGTAGGGGCCGGGCTGCTGCTGGGGCTGACCGTAGGGACCTGAGGCGTACGGGCCGGGGGCGCCGTAGGGGCCGGGCTGCTGCGGCTGGGCGTACGGGCCCGGCTGCTGGGGTGCCTGGGGGTAGCCGTAACCGGGCTGGGGGGCGCCGGTCGGCGGCGGCGTCTGAGGCGGGCCCTGGGGCGGCGGCGGCGTCGGTGCGCCGAAGCCGCCCTGCGGCGGCGGGTCCTGCGGCGCGCCGAAACCGCCGTTCGGCGGCTGGTTGGGCGGCTGGCTCATCAGCGGTTCCCCCTTGTGACCGATGTGGCGCCGCGCTCTGTGGCGCTGCGTTTCCGCCACACCCGTTGTGTTCTCAGACGGTTCTCAGACGGCTCTTTCTATCACTCGGCACCGACAACCCACCGGGCCGGTCAACCCCTGTTCCCAAGGGACGACCGGCCCGTGATACCGCCGTTACGCGCCTTCACGCGCCCTTCACGCCGCTTACGCGTCCTCCGCCAGTTCCAGCCAGCGCAGCTCCAGCTCCTCGCGCTGTCCGGCCAAGTCCCGCAGCTCGGCGTCGAGTTCGGCCACCTTCGCGAAGTCCGTGGCGTTCTCGGCGATTTGGGCGTGCAGCTTGGTCTCCTTCTCGGAGACCTTGTCGAGCTGACGCTCGATCTTCTGCAGCTCCTTCTTGGCGGCGCGCTGGTCGGCGGCGCTCTTCTCGGGCACGGCCTTCTCGACGACCGGGGCCGCGGCGGCGGCCGCCTCCTCCATACGGTGGCGGCGCTCGATGTACTCGTCGATGCCGCGCGGCAGCATCCGCAGGGTGGCGTCGCCGAGCAGGGCGAAGACCCGGTCGGTGGTGCGTTCGACGAAGAACCGGTCGTGGGAGATGACGATCATCGAGCCGGGCCAGCCGTCGAGGACGTCCTCCAGCTGGGTGAGGGTCTCGATGTCGAGGTCGTTGGTGGGCTCGTCGAGGAAGAGGACGTTCGGCTCGTCCATCAGCAGCCGCAGCAGTTGCAGCCGGCGCCGCTCACCGCCGGACAGGTCGCCGACCGGCGTCCACTGCTTCTCCTTGTTGAACCCGAACGTCTCGCACAGCTGCCCGGCCGTCATCTCGCGCCCCTTGCCGAGGTCGACCCGTTCCCGCACCTGCTGCACGGCCTCCAGCACCCGAAGATTCGGGGCGAGTTCGGCGACCTCCTGGGAGAGGCAGGCGAGCTTGACGGTCTTCCCCACGGCGATACGGCCGCCCGCGGGCTGTACGTCGCCCTCGGTACGGGCCGCCTCGGCCATGGCGCGCAGCAGCGAGGTCTTCCCGGCGCCGTTGACGCCGACGAGACCGACGCGGTCGCCAGGACCGAGCTGCCAGGTGACGTGCTTGAGCAGCACCTTGGGACCGGCCTGGACGGTCACGTCCTCCAGGTCGAAGACGGTCTTGCCGAGCCGCGAGGAGGCGAACTTCATCAGCTCGCTGGTGTCCCGGGGCGGCGGCACGTCCTTGATGAGCTCGTTGGCGGCCTCCACGCGGAAGCGCGGCTTGGACGTCCGCGCGGGGGCGCCGCGGCGCAGCCAGGCCAGCTCCTTGCGGACGAGGTTCTGCCGCTTGGTCTCCTCGGTGGCGGCGATGCGCTCCCGCTCGGCACGCGCGAAGACGTAGTCGGAGTAGCCGCCCTCGTACTCGTGGACGTCGCCCTTCTGCACGTCCCACATGCGGGTGCAGACCTGGTCCAGGAACCAGCGGTCGTGGGTCACGCACACGAGCGCGGACCGGCGCTCGCGCAGATGCTGGGCGAGCCAGGAGATGCCCTCGACGTCGAGGTGGTTCGTCGGCTCGTCCAGGACAATCAGGTCCTGCTCCTCGATGAGCAGCTTGGCGAGCGCGATACGGCGCCGCTCACCGCCGGAGAGCGGTCCGATGACGGTGTCCAGGCCCTGCGGGAAACCGGGCAGGTCCAGGCCGCCGAAGAGCCCGGTCAGCACGTCCCTGATCTTGGCGTTGCCCGCCCACTCGTGGTCCGCCAGGTCCCGGATGACCTCGTGCCGCACGGTGGCGGCCGGGTCGAGGGAGTCGTGCTGGGTGAGCACGCCGAGGCGCAGCCCGCCGGAGTGGGTGACCCGGCCGGTGTCGGCGTCCTCCAGCTTGGCCAGCATGCGGATCAGGGTCGTCTTGCCGTCGCCGTTGCGGCCGACCACCCCGATCCGATCCCCTTCGGAGACGCCGAGGGAGACGCCGTCGAGCAGGGCACGGGTGCCGTACACCTTGCTGACGTTCTCGACATTGACCAGATTGACGGCCATTTCTCTCCTGCCCAGGGGGATCGATCGACCCTCCAGGGTAGTCCGCGGGCGAGTCCGGCGGACGCGGTGTCCGGCGACGCCCCTATGCGGAGACCACGGTGGCGCCCGGCGCGGGCCCCGTCGCCACCCGCACCGCCCGGCAGGTGCCGGACGAGCGCAGGGATTCGGCCACCTTCAGCGCCGACTCCGGGTCCCGCGCCAGGAACGCCGTCGTCGGGCCGGAACCGGAGACCAGTCCGGCGAGCGCCCCCGCGGAGCGGCCCGTGGCGAGGGTGTCGGCGAGCTCGGGGAACAGGGAGAGCGCGGCGGGCTGGAGGTCGTTGGAGACGGCCGCGGCGAGCGCGTCGGGGTCGCCCTCGGCGAGCGCGCCGAGGAGTTCCTCGGAGGCGACGGGCTCGGGGATGTCCAGGCCCTGCGCCAGCCGGTCGAACTCACGGAACACAGCCGGCGTCGACAGCCCGCGCGCGGCCATCGCGAACACCCAGTGGAAGGTCCCGCCGGTCTCCAGCGCGCGCAGCTTCTCGCCCCGCCCGGTGCCGAGCGCTGCCCCGCCCACCAGGCTGAACGGCACATCACTGCCCAGCTCGGCGCAGATGTCGAGGAGTTCGTCCCGGGAGGCGTTCGTGCCCCACAGCGCGTCGCAGGCGAGCAGGGCGCCCGCGCCGTCCGCGCTGCCGCCCGCCATGCCGCCGGCGACGGGGATGTCCTTGGTGATGTACAGATGCACGTCGGGGCGGATCCCGTAGCGCGCGGCGAGCGTCTCGGCCGCGCGGACGGCGAGGTTCGTACGGTCCAGGGGGACCTGGTCGGCGTCGGGGCCTTCGCAGGTGACGCGCGGGCCGCCCGCCGACGGGGCGACGGTGACCTCGTCGTACAGGCCGACCGCGAGGAAGACGTTGGCCAGGTCGTGGAAGCCGTCGGGGCGGGCGGCGCCCACCGCGAGCTGGACGTTGACCTTGGCGGGGACGCGGACGGTGACGCTCACTGGTGACGGGGCTCCTTGTTCTCGGCGTTCTCGGCGTTCTCGGCGTTCTCGGCGTTCTCGGCGATCCGCGCGAACTCCTCGACCGTGAGGGCCTCCCCGCGCGCCTGCGGCGAGACGCCCGCCGCGACGAGCGCCGCCTCGGCGGCCGGCGCGGACCCCGCCCACCCGGCGAGCGCGGCCCTGAGCGTCTTGCGCCGCTGCGCGAACGCGGCGTCGACGACGGCGAACACCTCCTTCTTGGAGGCGGTGGTCTTGATCGGCTCGCTCCGGCGGACCAGCGAGACAAGACCGCTGTCGACGTTCGGCGCCGGCCAGAAGACCTTGCGGCCGATGGCTCCGGCCCGCTTGACCTCGGCGTACCAGTTCGCCTTCACGGACGGCACGCCATACACCTTCGACCCGGGCGGCGCGGCGAGCCGGTCGGCGACCTCCGCCTGCACCATCACGAGCGTGCGCTCGATGCTCGGGAAGGTGTCGAGCATGTGCAGCAGCACCGGTACGGCGACGTTGTACGGCAGGTTCGCCACCAGCGCGGTCGGGGCGGGGCCCGGCAGCTCGGTGACGTGCATCGCGTCGGAGTGGACCAGCGCGAACCGGTCGGCGCGGCCGGGCATCCGGGCGGCGACGGTGGCGGGCAGCGCGCCCGCGAGGACGTCGTCGATCTCCACGGCGGTGACCCGGTCGGCCACCTCCAGCAGCGCGAGCGTGAGCGAACCGAGCCCCGGCCCGACCTCCACCACCACGTCGTCGGGCCGGACATCCGCGGTACGGACGATACGGCGCACGGTGTTCGCGTCGATCACGAAGTTCTGGCCACGCTGCTTGGTGGGCCGCACACCGAGCACCTCCGCGAGTTCACGGATGTCGGCGGGGCCCAGAAGGGCGTCGGGGGTGGGGCTGCTGCTCACGGGACAAGGGTACGGGCCGCGAGGGCGGCGACCTCACCCCCGCAGCCGCGCCCCGCAGTGCGGCCAGGGGCTCGCTCCCCGCTGTACGTACAGCTTCTTCGCGCGCAGGGTCTGCTCCGACGGCGGTGCGTCCTGGGGCCGCCCGCTCCCGCCGAGGCTCCGCCAGGTCTGTGTGTCGAACTGGTACAGCCCGCCGTACGTCCCCGAGGGGTCCACCGCGTTGGCCCGCCCGCCCGATTCGCACGCCGCGAGACCCTGCCAGTTCAGATGGTCCGCGCCCTGCACGGAGGTCGGCATGGGCTTGGACCCCACCTTCACCACCTGCGTCCTGGGCTCGCGCACCACCTCGCTCTTGATCAGCCGCGGCTTCTGCTTGACGCCGTTGACGGTGCGCAGGGAGTACGTGACCCGCCGCAGCCCCGGCTGTCCCGCACGCTCGACGACCTCGGTCCCCCGGAACAGCGACGCGTCCCCGGTCCGCCGCACGGCGAAGGGGATCTCCTCCTCGCGGACCTCCTTGGTGCCGGTGATCCGCAGCACGGTCACCGTCTGCCCGTCGCGCGGGAAGCTCCCGAGCGGGACGGAGGTGGTGTCCTGTCCGCGCAGGGTGATCCCGGCCTCCTCGACCACCTCCCGCACGGTCGCCGCGTTGGTGCGGACGGTGCGGGCGCGGCCGTCCGCCATGATCGTCACGGAGCGCTCGGTGCGGACATCCAGCGCGAGCCCGGCGCGTCCGATGCGTGTGGAGCGCGCGGCGGACAGATACGCCCCCTCCGCGCGCACTCCCCACTGTGCGAGCGCCTCCTCCACCGTGCGCGCCGTAGTCCACACCTCGCGCCGGTGACCGTCGATCGTGAGCCGCACGGGGCGCCCGTAGCGCACCGCGACCTCGTCACCGCTGCTGAGCTCGGTACCGGGGGCGGGCGCGACCACGTCGTTGGCCCCCACCTCGACGCCCTCCTGCGCGAGCAGCTCGGTCACATCGTCGGCGAAGGTGTGCAGGGTGCGCGGCCGGCCGTCGACGCTCAGCTCGATCGCCTTGTCCTTGGCGACGAAGGCGGTGGTGCCGCCCGCGAGGAACGCGACCACCAGCGCCTGCGGCAGCAGTCGGCGCACGGAGCCGTCCGCATGCCCGGCGTACCGGCCTTTGCGCCGACGCGCACCCCGTCGCGCCGCCCCGGCGCGCGCCACGGGCGCGAGCTCCTCCTCTACCGGCGCCGGCCACGGCTCGTACGTGCCGGCCACCCCGTACCCCAACGTCTCCGCGCCGTGCAGATCACCGGGAGGCGCGCCGAATCCGCCGTATGCCTGCGGCGGGTACGTCTCGTACTGCGACTTGCTGCTCACGTCGCCACGCTCCAGAGGTCCAGAGGGGTCCCGATCGGGCCCCCAGAACCTAGCGGAGCGAGTGTCACTCTCCAAAGCGGCGCGGCTACGCACCGTCGCGACGGCGTCGGGCGTCAGCAGCCGAAGGCGCGCGCCGTGTTCGCGCCCAGGGCCGTCGCCAGCGCGTCCTCCCCGATCCCGCGCACCGCGGCCATCGCGCGCACCGTGACCGGAATGAGATACGGGGCGTTGGGCCGTCCGCGGTAGGGAGCCGGCGTCAGGAAGGGCGCGTCGGTCTCCACCAGGAGCAGCTCCAGCGGGGCCACGGCCACCGCGTCCCGCAGGTGCCGGGCGTTCTTGAAGGTGACGTTGCCGGCGAAGGACATGAAGTATCCGGCCGCGGCGCAGATCTCCGCCATCTCGGCGTCGCCCGAGTAGCAGTGGAAGACGGTGCGCTCCGGCGCGCCCTCCTCCTTCAGCACCCGCAGCACGTCCGCGTGCGCGTCGCGGTCGTGGATGACCAGCGCCTTGCCGTGCCGCTTGGCGATCTCGATGTGGGCGCGGAAGGAGCGCTCCTGCGCCTCCTTGCCCTCGTCGCCGGTGCGGAAGTAGTCGAGGCCCGTCTCGCCGACCGCCTTCACGTGCTCCAGCGCGGCCAGCCGGTCGATCTCGGCGAGCGCCGCGTCGAGCCCCGCGTCGCCGCCCGGCTCGCGCGCCCCCTGGCGGGACCAGCCGTCGGGGTCGCCGTGAACGATGCGCGGGGCCTCGTTGGGGTGCAGGGCGACGGCCGCGTGCACGTTCGCGAACACCGCCGCCGTGTCCGCCGCCCACTGCGAGCCGCGTACGTCACAGCCGACCTGCACGACGGCCGTCACGCCGACCGACGCGGCCTTCGCGAGTCCTTCCTCCACCGTGCCGGACTGCATGTCGAGGTGGGTGTGGGAGTCGGCGACGGGCACCCGGAGCGGTTCCGGGAGCGGCGGCGCCGCGTTCCGGTCGGTCTTGTCGGTGGAGGAAGGCATGCCCCGATCCTACGAAAGGGTCACACCGAGCCCCTCAGCTCGCCCGGCGCTGGAAGGGGTGCAGGAGATCGGACAGATGCCAGTGGTGGCGTTCCTCGGAGGGCTCCCCGTGCGCCGCCTCGCGCACCGACGAGACCTGCCCCGCGCGCATGATCCGTACGACATGGCCGTCGCAGTTCTGGCACGCGGGCCGGCTCAGCGGGGACGGGACGACCTTGCCGTTCGCCACGTACAGGACGAACTCCTGCCCCTCGGCGTCCGTGTGGTGCTCTATCTCGTACGACTGTTCCCAGCCGTGCCCGCAGCGCATGCAGGCGAAGGAATACGACTCGTGGACGACGGGGGTCGCCGCGGTGCGGAGACGGGTCTGCCCTGCGATCTCACTCATGCCGGCTCCAGTTGGTCCGCTGGTGGGGCGGGTTGCCCCTGTGCCCAGTGGACTCCTCGCCCAGGGCGCAGGCACGCGAACTGTGCACTGTTGGCCGCGCCTTGGACGTTCCTTGCCGAAACGCCCGTGCCGCTTTACCCCGGCATGACGAGGCGTCACCGGCTCTTTGCCGCCACCACCGCGTCGAAGACGACCCTCTTCGGCAGCCCCGCCTCCGCCGCCACCGCCGCGATGGCCTCCTTGCGCCGTTCGCCCGCCTCCTCGCGCACCCGTACCCGGCGCACCAGCTCCTCGGGTCCGATCTCCTCGGGGCCCTTCTCCGGCGCGCCCTCCACGACGACGGTGATCTCCCCGCGCACGCCCTCGGCCGCCCAGGCGGCCAGCTCGGCCAGCGGGCCGCGCTTGACCTCCTCGTACGTCTTGGTCAGCTCCCGGCACACGGCGGCCCGCCGCTCGTCGCCGAAGACGGAGGCCATCGCGGCGAGGGTGTCGTCGAGCCGGTGCGGGGCCTCGAAGTAGACGAGCGTGCGCCGCTCCTCGGCGACCTCCTTGAGGCGTGAGAGCCGCTCGCCCGCCTTGCGCGGCAGGAACCCCTCGAAGCAGAACCGGTCGACGGGCAGCCCGGACAGCGCGAGCGCGGTGAGCACGGCCGAGGGCCCGGGCACGGCGGTGACCTTGACGTCCCGCTCGACGGCCGCGGCGACCAGCCGGTACCCGGGGTCGGACACCGACGGCATCCCGGCGTCCGTGACAAGAAGCACACGCGCCCCGCCCAGCAGCTCGTCGACGAGTTCGGGCGTACGGGCGGACTCGTTGCCCTCGAAGTAGGAGATGACCCGCCCCTTGGGCGTGACGCCCAGCGCCTGGGTCAGCCGGCGCAGCCGCCGGGTGTCCTCGGCCGCGACGACGTCGGCGCCGGCGAGCTCCTCGGCGAGCCGGGGCGGAGCGTCCGTGATGTCGCCGATCGGCGTGCCTGCCAAAACAAGGGTTCCTGTCACGTTTCCATCCTCGCAGGCGCCATGCGCGGGACTCCCACAGAAGGGTTCCCTACGATGGCGCGGTGACCAGTACAGCGTCGTCCATGGACTCCACGGACACCCGGCAGGGCCAGGCGCCGCAGGACCAGCGGCCCTCGTGGCAGCAGCGGCTGCGCCGATTCGGATACACGGCGGGGCCAAGAACCGATGTCCGCGACCGGCTGGTGCCGCCGTATGCGCAGCCCAGCCCGCGTCTGTGGGCGGTGCTCGGGCTGCCGCCGACCCTCGCCGACCGGCTGGTGCGCTGGTCGGGCTGGGGCGGTCCGCTGCTGGTCACCCTGCTCGCCGGGGTGCTGCGGTTCTGGAACCTGGGCAGCCCGAAGGCGGTGATATTCGACGAGACGTACTACGCGAAGGACGCCTGGGCGCTCGTCCACCGCGGGTTCGAGGTCAACTGGGACAAGAACGCCAACGACCTGGTCCTGTCCATGGGCGACAAGGTCCGGATCCCGTCGGACGCGGCGTACGTCGTGCATCCGCCGGTCGGCAAGTACGTCATCGGGCTCGGCGAGCTGATGTTCGGGTTCGACCCGTTCGGCTGGCGGTTCATGACCGCGCTGCTCGGCACGCTGTCCGTGCTGATGCTGTGCCGCATCGGCCGCCGGATCTTCCGCTCCACCTTCCTGGGGTGCCTGGCGGGCGCCCTGATGGCGGTGGACGGGCTGCACTTGGTGATGAGCCGCACGGCGCTGCTCGACGGCGTGCTGATGTTCTTCGTGCTGGCCGCGTTCGGCGCTCTCGTCATCGACCGCGACAAGGCGCGCGAGAGGCTCGCGGCGGCGCTGCCCGCGGACGCCGACGGCCGCGTCCGCCCGGACGCGCACACCGCGGAGACCCTGAGCCTGGGCCGGCGTCCCTGGCGCTGGACGGCGGGCCTGATGCTGGGCCTTGCCATCGGCACCAAGTGGAACGGCCTGTACATCCTGGCCGCGTTCGGCCTGCTCACAGTCCTGTGGGACGTCGGCTCCCGCAAGGTGGCGGGCGCCCGCCACCCGCACATGGCGGTGCTCAAGCACGACCTGGGCTTCGCCTTCCTTGCCACGGTCCCGGTCGCGATCATCACGTACATCGTGTCCTGGACCGGCTGGATCCTCTCCCCCACGGACGGCTCCGGCGGCTACTACCGCAACTGGGCCGCCACCGACGGCAAGAACAGCGACTGGTCGTGGCTCTTCCCCGACTGGTGGCGCAGCCTGTGGCACTACGAGTCCCAGGTCTACGAGTTCCATGTCGGCCTGTCCTCGCCGCACACGTACGAGTCCAACCCATGGAGCTGGCTGGTCACCGGCCGCCCGGTGTCGTTCTTCTACGAGTCCCCCGCGCCCGGCAAGGACGGCTGCCCGGCCGACGCGGGCGAGAAGTGCGCGCGCGAGGTGCTGGCGATCGGCACGCCACTGCTGTGGTGGGCGGCCGCCTTCGCGGTGCTGTACGTCCTGTGGCGCTGGTTCTTCCGCCGCGACTGGCGCGCGGGCGCCATCGCCTGCGGTATCGCGGCCGGTTATCTGCCCTGGTTCATGTACCAGGAGCGCACGATCTTCTTCTTCTACGCCGTCGTCTTCCTCCCCTTCCTGTGCCTGGCCGTCGCGATGCTGCTCGGCGCGATCGTCGGCCCACCGAAGTCGAGCGAGACCCGCCGGGTGGCGGGCGCGACCGGCGCGGGCGTGCTGGTGCTGCTGATCGCCTGGAACTTCATCTATTTCTGGCCACTGTTCACGGGGACGGCGATCCCGATAGACGACTGGCGATCGCGGATGTGGCTGGATACCTGGGTATAGCAACAATCGGGGAAACACCCGCCCCCGCTGTCACACCCTCCCCTTACAGTGCGAAGACCAATGGGGAAACGGGGAGGGGACGGCCCGATGGGCAAGGGGGTGAAGGTCACCGTCATCGGCGGAGTGTTCGCGGTGATGGTGGGCGGTGCCGGATACGGCGCGTACAACGTCGTATCCGCGCTGAACGGGGACGGGGGCGGGCCCGCGGCTGTGAAGACCGGGCCGCCGAGCGGGGGCGAGGTCGAGGAGACCTCCGAGAAGTTCTTCGCGGCCTGGGAGCGGGGGCAGGCGGCCGAGGCGGCGGCGTACACCGACTTCGCCCAGGCCGCCGAGCCGCTGCTGACCGCGTACGGGCAGGACGCGCACATCACGGACGTGAAGATCACGCCGGGGGAGGCGAACGGCGGGGTCGTGCCCTTCTCGGTCGAGGCGAAGGTGTCGTACGACGGGACATCCAAGCCGCTCAGCTACGACAGCGAGCTCAAGGTCGTGCGGGGCAAGACCTCCGGGAAGGCGCTCGTCGACTGGGATCCGGCCGTGATCCATCCGGAGCTGAAGAAGGACGACACCCTCGTCACCGGTGAGTCGAAGAGCGCGCCCATCGAGGCCGTGGACCGCGACGGCCAGGTGCTGACGAAGGCGGAGTACCCCTCCCTCGGCCCGGTCCTGGACACCCTGCGCGAGCGCTACGGCGACAAAGCCGGCGGCACTCCGGGTGTCGAGCTGGTGATCAGGCACGCGGCCGAGGGCGTCGCCGACACCCCGCTGCTCACCCTCGCCGAGGGCAAGGCGGGCAAGCTGCGCACCACGCTCAGCGCGGGTGTGCAGGCGGCGGCCGAGAAGGCGGTGAAGAGCTACGCCGAGTCGTCGGTGGTGGCCGTCAAGCCGAGCACGGGCGAGGTGCTGGCGGTGGCGAACCACCGCAAGGACGCGTTCAACGCCGCCTTCGAGGGCCGGGTCGCGCCCGGCTCCACGATGAAGATCATCACGGCGGCGATGCTGATCGACAACGGTGTCGCCTCGATGAACGGCCCGGCGCCGTGCCCGGACACCGCCACCTGGCAGAGCCAGACGTTCAAGAACCTCCCGGGTCTGCAGGCCGACATGAGCGCCACGCTCGCCGACACCTTCATGCGCTCCTGCAACACCGGCTTCATCAAGCTCGTGGACGAGGACCCGCTCACCGACGCCTCCCTGATGGCGGAGGCGCAGGAGGCGTTCGGGCTCGGCAAGGACAACTGGAAGACCGGCATCTCCTCCTTCGACGGCAGCGTGCCCGCCTCGACAGGCCCGGACCGGGCGGCCAACGCCATCGGCCAGGGCCAGGTCCAGATGAGCCCGCTGAACATGGCGTCCGTCACAGCCACCGCGATCACCGGAACCTTCCGGCAGCCGTATCTCGTCTCCCCCGACCTGGACGGCCGTGAACTGGCCACCGCCAAGGGTCTGGAGGCGAGCACCGCGTATCAGCTCAAGCAGATGATGCGGCTCACGGCGACCCAGGGCACGGCCCGGGACGTGATGTCCGGGCTCGGCGGTGACACAGGCGCGAAGACGGGCTCCGCGGAGGTGGACGGACAGACCGCGAACAGCTGGTTCACCGGGTTCCGGGGCGATGTCGCCGCGGCGGCGATGAGCGTGTCCGGCGGACGCGGCGGCGAGGCTGCGGGCCCGATCGTGAAGGCCGTGCTGGCGGCGGGTGGCTGAAGTCACCCGATGAGGACGGGACTCTAGGGTGGTGCCGTCGTTGGGCTGACGGGGACCCTGGGGAATCGCGGAGGAACGGACAACAGTGGGCAAGAGGAAGCGCGTCGCCGAGCGACGGAAGACGAGTCCCGCCGTGCTGGTCGGCGGGACGATCGCCGTGGTCGTCGTCGGCGCCGGGATCGGCGGGTACGCGCTGTACGGCGGCTCGTCGGCGGCCGATGACCGTACGCAGTCGGCGACCGCCGACGACAAGGCGGTCAAGACGGGCCCGCTGTCCGCCAAGGAGGTCGCCACCGCCTCCCGTGCCTTCCTCACCGCCTGGCAGCAGGGCAAGGTCACCGAGGCCGCCGCGGCCACCGACGACGCGACGGCGGCCCGCAAGCTGCTCACCGGCTACACCAAGGACGCCCGTATCCAGGGCGTCACGCTCACCGCGGGCACCCCCACCGGCGCCGAGGTCCCCTTCTCCGTCAAGGGCACGGTGACGTACGACAAGCTCAGCGAGCCGCTGACGTACGACAGCGCCCTGACCGTCGTACGGCGCGAGGCGGACGGCGAGCCGGTCGTCGCCTGGCAGGCGTCCGTCGTGCATCCGGACCTCAAGGACGGCGACACCCTGGTCACCGGGGAGTCGGGGACCCCGCCCGTCAAGGCGCTCGACCGGGACGGGGGCGAGCTGACCACCGCAAAGTACCCCTCGGTGGGCGCGATCCTGGACTCGCTGCGCGAGAAGTACGGCAAGTCCGCCGGCGGCAAGGCGGGCATCGAGCTGCGGGTGGTCCGCGGCAAGGGATCCAAGTCGGCCGACAAGACGGTGCTGGAGCTCAGCAAGGGCACGCCGGGCACGGTGAAGACGACACTGAGCCCCGCCCTCCAGGCCGCCGCCGAGGACCAGGTCGCCAAGAAGGCCCGCTCCTCGGTGGTCGTGCTGCGCCCCTCCACCGGCGAGATCCTGGCCGCCGCGAACGCCTCCAAGGGCTTCAACACCGCCTTCCAGGGTTCCCTCGCGCCCGGCTCCACCATGAAGGTCATCACCTCCTCGCTCCTCATCGAGAAGAAGCTCGCCTCGGCGAACAAGGCGCATCCGTGTCCGAAGTACTTCAGGTACGGAGGCTGGAAGTTCCAGAACAACGACAAGTTCGAGATCAAGGGCGGCACCTTCAAGGCGAGCTTCGCGCGCTCCTGCAACACCGCCTTCATCAGCCAGGCGCCCAAGCTGGACGACGACAGCCTGACCAAGCACGCCCAGCAGGTGTTCGGGCTCGGCCTGAACAACTGGTCCGTGGGCGTCTCGACCTTCGACGGCGCCGTCCCGGTGCAGTCGCAGGCGCAGATGGCGGCCGAGCTGATCGGCCAGGGCGGGGTGCGGATGAACCCGCTGAACATGGCGTCGGTGTCCGCGACGGTGAAGTCCGGCGTCTTCCGCCAGCCCTACCTGGTCTCCGCCGAGGTGGACGGCCGCAAGCTCGCGACGGCCTCGCGCACGATGTCCTCGGGCACGCTCTCGCAGCTGCGCGAGCTGATGGCCTACACGGCGGCCTACGGCACGGCGGCCGAGGCGATGTCCGGGGTCAGCGGTGACGTCGGCGCGAAGACCGGCTCGGCGGAGGTCGACGGTCAGAAGAAGCCGAACGGCTGGTTCACCGCGTACCGGGGCGACCTCGCGGCCGCGGGCGTGGTCCAGGCGGGCGGCCACGGCGGTGAGACTGCGGGGCCGATCGTGGCGGCGCTGCTGAAGCTGGGCGGCTGAGGCCGGGCTGCCGGGCGGCCGCTCAGCCGCGTACAACGGGCTGGGCGGCCGCCATGTAGGTGCGGCGCAGGAAGCGCAGCAGCGACTTCGTCTCGAACTGCACGACCGAGACGCCGTGGTCGGAGTGGAACTCCACCACCGCCTGCACCCGGCCGCACGGCCACACCCGTACCTCGCCGCTGCCGGCGGGGGCGCGCAGGCCCTGCTCCAGCAGGGACCGGTCGCAGGTCCATTCGTGCGCCCCGGGCAGCCCGAAGCGCACCTCGCGGGGGTCGCGCTCGGGGTCGTAGCGCAGGATCACGGGTATCGCGCCGCGATCCTCCTGCACCTCGACGTCCTCGTCCGTGACGATGTGGGCTCGTGCGTACTGCTCGACTACGGACATCGGACGGCCCCTTACGCTGAGCGACCTGTGCGAAAGCTGTGAATCCGCTTCCTCTCCAATGTCGCACATTTCCCGCGGGGCGCCGCTCGGGCCGAAGACTCTGCGCCGGTTGTTCCATGTCACACGCTCTTGCAAGCCCTTCGCAACAAGCCGCTGTCATCGAACGGTGCATGTGCCTGACGGATTCGTGGACGCCCCCACCTCGGTCGCGACCAGCTCTTCATGCCGACGGTCCGCGAGGACGTGGCCTTCGCTCCCGCGCCGGCCGGGCTGGCGCCGAGCTGGAGGAGCGCGTGGACCGGGCGCTCGCGCGGGTCGGCATGGCGGAGTTCAAGGAACGGCCGCCGCACCATCTCTCCTTCGGACAGCGCCGCCGGGTGGCCGTGGCGACGGTGCTGGCGATGGAGCCGGAGATCCTGGTGCTGGACGAGCCGTCCTCCAACCTCGACCCCGCCTCCCGTCGCGAACTGGCCGACATCCTGCGCTCGTTGGACGTGACGGTGCTCATGGTCACCCACGACCTGCCTGCCCTACGCCTGATGCGCGCGCACCGGCTGGAGCTGCCCTTCGGTTTCGACCCGCGTTTCCGTCCCTGCCGCTCCCGGCCGTCCGTGACAATGGGCGCGTGAGAGACGACGAGGCCCCTGGGTCCCTGCTGCTCGACGAGCAGCTGTGCTTCGCGCTGTACGCGGCCCAGCGCGCGGTGACGGCCGCGTACCGGCCGCTGCTCGACGAGCTCGGTCTGACGTATCCGCAATATCTGGTCCTGCTGGTGCTGTGGGAGCGGGGCGAGACGACGGTGAAGGAGCTGGCGGGGGCGCTCCGGCTGGACTACGGCACGGTGTCGCCGTTGCTCAAGCGGCTGGAGAGCGCGGGGCTCGTACGGCGGGAGCGCGCGACGGGCGACGAGCGCTCGGTGCTCGTCGCGTGCACGGGGCGCGCGGAGGAACTGAGAGAGCGCGCGGCGCGCGTACCGGGCGCCCTGCTCGCGGCGACGGAGCTCGGCGGGGCGGAGATCGCGCGGTTGCGCGAGGAGTTGTGGAGGCTCGCGGAGAAGGCGCAGGCGGCGGCGGACCGCGCGCGCTGAGTCTTCCGCACCCCGCGCCCCGCGCCCCGCGCCCCGCACCCCGCGCCCCGCGCCCCGCGCCCGATCCGACGTTACCCACGGTTGCCACCCCCTGCTCACACCTGCCTCCCTACCGGCCAGTACCTTGTGCACGATGCACTTGTGTGCACTCTTTCCCGGGGGAGGACGACCATGACCGAGGACACCGCTGTCGACACGCGTCCCACGAAGATCATGTACGTCGCGGAGGCCACCGCGCACGGCGGCCGGGACGGCTATGTGACCAGCCAGGACGGCCAGTTGCAGCTGCGGGTCGCGATGCCGCCCCAGCTCGGCGGCGACGGCAACGGCACCAACCCCGAGCAGCTGTTCGCCGCCGGCTACAGCTCCTGCTTCCACAACGCGCTGGTCCTGGTGGGCCGCAGGGCCGGTTTCGACCTGTCCGCTTCCACGGTCGCCGCGAAGGTCGGCATCGGCCCCAACAAGCAGCAGGGCTACGGACTCGCGGTCGCCCTGAGCGTCTCCCTGCCGGTACTGGACGCGGACATGGCCGCCAAGCTGGTCGACGCCGCCCATGAGGTCTGCCCGTACTCGAACGCGACCCGCGGCAACATCGACGTGACGATCCTGCTCGGCTGAGGCCGAGCCGGGCTCCGCAACCCTCCGAGGACCGTCCACACCCCGTCCACAGCATGCGCATGGCACGACTACCTCACGGCGGAGGTCCCGACGGGCATCTCGGGGGCCGCCGAGAAGAATGCGACGGCGGCGGCGATGCCGGCTGGGGCACCATGACCGAGTCGGCCCGCGTCCTCGCCGGTTCCGTCCGGGGGAGACGGAGTCGTCCTCGGCGAGAGCGGCGTACGCGGCGGCGAGACCGCTGCCGAGCCGAGGAATCGCAGGCGCCGGGCGGTTGTTGCACGCGCTGTCGCAGGCAGGCGGAGAGGATGTACGGGCGTGGATGTGAACGGCACGGTCGCCGACGGGTTCGAGCCGGTCAGGGAGGCGTTCGCACGGAACTTCGACGCGCTGGGTGAGCGGGGCGCGGCCGTCTCCGTCTACCGGGACGGGCGCCCGGTCGTGGACCTGTGGGGCGGCACCCGGGACATCGACGGCACGGCTCCCTGGCAGCGCGGCACCGCGCAGGTCGTGCGCTCGGCGACCAAGGGCGTCGCCGCCGCCGTACCCCTTCTGCTGCGTCAGCGGGGGCTGCTGGACGTGGACGCGCCGGTGGGTGAGTACTGGCCGGAGTTCAAGGCGCGGGGCAAGGAGCGGGTGCTGGTCCGGCAGTTGCTCAACCACCGGGCCGGGCTGCCGGTGCTCGACCGTCCGCTCACGCCGGAAGAGGCGCTCGACCCGGCCAGGGGGCCCGAGGCGGTCGCCGCGCAGGCCCCGGCGTGGGAGCCGGGGAGCGACCATGGCTATCACGCGCTGACCTACGGCTGGATGCTGGACGAGCTGGTGCGCCGGGTGACCGGGCAGGGCGCCGGCGAGTGGATCGCGGCGGAGATCGCCGGGCCGCTGGGCGCCGACTTCTGGCTGGGGCTGCCGGCCGCGGAGGAAGCCGCGGGGCGGGCGGGCCGGGTCGGCCGTGTCGAGGGGCCCGAGCCCTCCTCCGGGGCGGTTCTGCGGGCCCGGCCCAAGCGTTCGGTCACCGAGGCCTACGCGGACCCCGGCTCCCTCACCCGCCGGGCCTTCGCCGCGATCACTCCCTTCCCGGACCAGAACGACCCGGCATACCGGGCGACCGCGCTGCCCGCCACCAACGGCATCGCCACGGCCGACGGGCTCGCGCGCGTCTACGCCGCCCTGATCGGCGAGGTCGGCGGGGTCCGCCTCTTCGACGAGGCCACGGGGGCGCTCGCCCGCACGGAGGAGTCGGCCGGTCCTGACCGGGTCCTGGTCGTGAACACCCGCTTCGGCCTCGGGTTCATGCTGCACGGCAGCGCGTCCCCGTTCCTCTCCCCCGACTCCTTCGGCCACCCCGGCCGCGGCGGCTCCCTGGGCTTCGCCGACCCGGCCTCGGGCATCGCCTTCGGCTACGTCACCAACGGCTTCCGCAAAACGGTGACAGCGGACCCCCGCGCCCAGGCACTGGTCCGCGCGGTACGAGAGTCACTCACGCGGGGCCTGTAGCCCTTCACGGGCGCCCCGTCGGGATTCGGCCGGCCCGGTGCGGACGGTTGCCCGCCCGGGTCGCGGCGAGCGCGTTCACGTCCGGCGCGCAATCTCTTCCGCGCACCCCGGGCCCGGGGCAGCGCCCCTGCGCGGCGCGCACGCATTTCCGCGCGCAGCAATCCGCACGCCCCCGCGCCAACCGCTCACGCCAGGCGCGCGAGCCGGGCCCGCGCGCCTCAGCGCTCTCTCATACATGGATCGGGTGCGAAGTCCGCCCCGACACCGCGTCGATCTCCCCATGCGCCTTCGTCAGGAGTTGCATGGCGAGTTCGTTCAGTGCCCGTGCGCCCGCGATCTCCTCACCGACGCGTGGCTGATTCGCGTCGGTGTGGTGCCGGCTTGCGTGGCCCTGGGCCCGGACCTCGGTGCCATCGGGCAGGCGTACCAGCGCCGCCGCTCGCGTGTGCTGGTCGTCCTCGCTGAACTCCATCTCGACGTGCCATCCCACTGCGGTGTGCATCATGACGATCACCTCCGGAACACTTGCTTCCAGGGTGCTCCTTCAGCCACGTTCCACACCACCGCAACCGCACGGAATGGGCGGCGGGTTCCGGGGCGTTGAGTGGATCATGACGTCTGACGAGCGCACGATCACCAACCCGGCCACGCTCCACGACCCCACCCCCTTCGGCTACAGCCACGCCGTCTCCGCCCCCGGCGAGATCGTCCACATCGCCGGCCAGTACGCCTCCGACTCCTCCGGCGCCCCCGTACCCGGCGACTTCGCCACCCAGGTGGAGCTCGCCCTCGACCGGCTGCGCTCGGCGCTGGCCGGGGTGGGCCTCGACTTCGAGCACGTCGTGCGGCTCGGCACCTTCGTCGTGGACCACGACCCGGGGAAGCTGAGGGTGCTCGGCAAGGCGCTGAGCGCCCGTTTCGGCGACCGTCTCCCCGCCCAGACCCTGGTCGGGGTGGCCTCCCTCGCCCTGCCCGGGATGCTCTTCGAGGTCGACGCGGTGGCCGTCAGGCCCGGCACCGGCTCCTAACCCGCCCGCAGCATCAGCCCGATCCCCACCACCATCAACCCCGCCGCCACGATCCGCGGCGCCCCGAACCTCTCCTTGAAGAACACGGCGCCGATCGCCGCCCCGACGATGATCGATGTCATACCCGGCTCATACAGTATTTGGCATGAGTCGATCAAAGTTAGCGAGGGCAGCCGTCACGCCGGGCGAGCCCGCAGCGATCTACTGCCGTATCTCGCACTCCAAGGACGAGGATCAGACCGGAGTCGACCGGCAGGAACGCATCTGCCGAGAGATCGCCGAGCGACTTCAGCTCCGTGTCGAGTCTGCCCACGTCTACGTCGACAACAACCGTTCGGCATGGCAGCGCAACCGCAAGCGGCCGGGGTGGGAAGAGATGCTGGAGGCGATGGGGGAAGGGGAGATCCGGCACGTCATCGTCTACCACCCCGACCGCCTCATGCGGCAGCCAAAGGATCTTGAAGAGCTGCTCTCCATAGCCGACGACAAGCGGATCCTCCTGCACGGCGAAGCGAACCGGCGCGATCTTTCGGACCCCGACGACAGGTTCATCCTGCGCATCGAGGTGGCCCACGCGTGCCGCTCTTCTGATGACACGTCCCGACGGCTGAAAGACGCCCTGAAGGACAAGGCGCGCGAGGGCACACCGCACGTGGGCAACCGCCCGTACGGCTACACCAGCGACGGCCGCGCGATCATCGAAGAGGAAGCGAAGATCGTCCGCGAGGTCTTCCGCCTCTACCTGGATGGCGAGTCACCCCAGCACATCGCCGAGCACCTGACCCGGCGGGGCGTGACCACGTCCAAGGGCAAGACATGGCAGCCCGACAACGTTCGTCATCTGCTGTCGTCCAACTTCGTGGCAGGCGTGCGGATCCACCAGGGCGAAGAGGTGGGGGTTGGGACGTGGCCCGCCATCATCGACCGAGGCCAGTGGGACGAGGTCCAGCGGCTCAGGCAGTACCGGGCCGAGCGCTCCAGGGACAAGCAGCAGCGACCGACCCGGCGCTACCTTCTGCGGGGAGTCGCGACGTGCTCATGCGGGGCACGCATGGCTGGCACGAACAGCGGCCGTTACGCCTACTACCGGTGCACCCGCGCTGACGAGACCAGCCAGACCAAGTGCAACCGTTCCGTCTCGGCCGGACCTCTCGAAGCCTTTGCGCGGGACGTGGCGATCAAAGTGCTGACCAAACTGGACACGTCGGGCCGCGAGCCCGCCACGACCACCCGCCCTGAGGCTGACGTTCTCGCGGACGAGAAGGACCGGGCGAGGCTGGAGGAGCTCAAAGAGCTGTGGCTCAACGATGACGATTTCACGACCGCCGACTTCCAGTCCATGCGTGCGCCCATCCTCAAGCGGATGAAGGAGCGCCAGCGGAAGACCGTCAAACGACCGATCGTCGTCCTGGAGGGGATCGCCGGACCGGACGCCGAAGCCAATTGGGAGAGGCTGGAGAAAGAGGAGGACTACGCGCGCATGAACGCGATCTACCTGTTCCTGTTCGCCGCCGTGGTCGTCCGACCTCCGACGAGGAAGGGCAGGGGGTTCGACACCGACCGAGTGGACATCAAGCCGAACCCGCTGGACTAGGAATCCTTCCGAGCAGGGCCGAGGAGCCGCGCGAGTCGCGCAGCGCTCTTCGGCCCTATTCGTGTGGGGAACTTGGCCGCCTGGCGCTCGACGGCCCGAACCCACTGCTCGCTCTGGCGTCTCGTCACCGGGGCGCCTCACGCTCTTCTCGGGCGATCTCGCGGTTCGAGGCGATGTCTTCGGCGACTCCAGCAGCCAGGAGCGCGGCACCGGGGGTGTGGCCGGAGCCGATGTAGCGCCAGCGGGCATCGGTGACCGTGTCGGGGATGTCGGCGTGGCCTACATGGCGGGCGCGCTCGGCACGCAGAGCCGCGTATGTGGTCGAGTAGGCGCGGGACTTGGTCAGGATGTGCCCCCGGTAGCCGAGAGTGTGAGCCCAGGCCCGGAAACGGAGGGGCGCATACTCAGGCAGCCCCCCGAGGCGCCAGCAGGCGCGCATGAGGGTGCGGACGTGTGCGCTCACGGGTGCGGACTCGATGTCGGCCCAGGTGGTGAGCGGGTAGTCGGTGCCAGCGCCTGTCTCGGTCGCGCCCTTGGTGACGTATTTGGCGACGTACGCGGCGACGGCGTCATCGTCGGGGCCGTCGCCGTTGGCGCGTAGGGGGCGAGCGTCGACCTGGGCGCCCCAACGGAGGTCGAGTTCCCCGACGGCCGGGCTGTGAGGGGTGCGGACCAGGACCCGTCCGGCCGATGCCCGTACGGCATCGATGAGCACGTCCGTCGTGCCCCAGGGCGGGGGTTCGTCGTCTGGTCCGTTCGGGCCGTCGAGGCGGACGATGGCGTGCACGTGGACGGCCGCCCGCTTCTGGTATTCGGCGACGCGGGCGAAGGACACCCGGGCGTGCTGGGCGAAGCGGGACTGTACGAGCCCGGCGGAGGAGGCGAGGCGCCGCCTCACGTCGATGACGAAGCGGTCCCAGAGCTTGGAGGCGTGGGCGTGCCACAGCACGTGGCCGGTGTAGTCGTAGCAGTCGGAGCAGAGCGGTTGGCCGACGGCCAGAGCGTCGGGGGCGTGGACGCCGCCGCAGCCGAGGGAGCGGCCGTGCTCGCAGGCGCCACCGTCTCGGCGAGGACGGCACACCTCACCGGACCGGTGGACCGGGCCGAACGAGGGGGCGGTGAGGGTGACGAAGAGCCGGGGCCGGTCGCGGACCGACGCAGGGACGTTCTTGCCGCCGAGGAGGCCTGCGCGGACGAGGTGGAAGGTGTCTCCGGCGTGCAGACGAGAGCAGGCCGGGCAGATGGTGGCGCGTCGGTTGCGGCAGCGGACGAGGAGGCGTTCACCGGGTTCGGTACGGGTGTCGTAGTGGTGGAGGATCTCGCCGGTTGCACCGTCCAGGGTGGTGGTCGAGCCGGTTAGGTGGACGGGGTGGGAGCAGCCGCCGGTGGCGGTGATCTGCTCCAGCCAGCGCGGGAACTGCGGGTCTTGGGCGAGGCGTATCGCGTCGCGGTCTGCTTCGGAAAGCTGACGCAGGCGCGCCGCGCGGTCGAGAACGGCGCGCCTGTCAGCCGGGGTGAACTCCGGGGTGATGGTGGTGACCTTCCGGGGTGGGCCGCCGAAGCGGCACGGTCGATGGGTGGTGGCGCCTGGTCGCTCATGGGTTGGCTCCCTTGCTGTTCAGGTGTGGTGTGGCGGGGTATCAGCGGATGGTTCCGGTGCCCCGGCAGACGCGGCAGCGCCGACGCCGTCCGGTCCAGGTCCTGCGGGCCCCGTCTCCCTTGCAGTGCGGGCACCTCACGCGAGGCATGGGCATGAGTGGTGTCCCTTCCTGGTCAGAAGTTGCTGAAGCCGGTGAGGAACCAGGTCACGATGCCGTCGACCGTGAGGCTGACCGGGGTCTGGCCCAGGTACATGCCGAACAGGGCGATGCAGATCGCTTCCCAGGCCCGGACGCTGTGGGAGCGGACGAGGAGGGCGGTGATGATCCCGAAGATCACCACGAGTGAGACCGCGCTGCCGGTGCTGATCACTTCGCTTCTCCTTCCAGCACCGCCAGGGCGCGGTCTATGGCGGGCAGTTCCGGGGCCATCGCGGCGTACTTCCGGGCCGTCGACACCGCCTCTTCGGTCGGTGTGAGATGGGAGCGGGCACGACTCCAGCCGCCATCCGGGCCGGTGCACACGGCCACGCCCCGTTCCTGCGCGGTGATCGACTGGGCGACGGTCACGGCGTCCTTGTTCAGGTCGCCCAGGGTCATTTCTGCCGTGCCGGGGTCGTTGACGCGGTGGCAGATACGGCCCCCGAGTTGAGCGCGCAGGGCGGTGACGCCGGGGCCGAGGTCGGAGCCGACCCGCTGTCCGGCCACGACCAGGTGCAGCCCGAGCGCGGCCCCGAGCTGGGCCAGGCGGAGCAGAAGCGTGGAGCACTGGTCCGCCTCCGCCTTGGCCTCGCGCGTGCCGTCGGACAGGTACAGTTCCGCGATCTCGTCGACGATCACAACGACCGGCACGGGCCGGAGATTCTCGGGCAGTTCCCAGATCGAGCGGACCCCGGCCGACCGACACGCGCTCATCCGGTCCTGCATGTCGACGACCAGCGCGGACAGCACGGCAACCGCCTCACGCCTGCACGTGGCCAGCGCGCTCAACCTTCCGGCGAACAGGCCAAGTTCCATGCCGCCCTTGCAGTCGATGCCGACCAGGGCGACAGGCTGCGTCGCGAGCTGAGTGATCAGCCGGGCCAGGAGCGTGGACTTGCCCGAGCGAGTGGCCCCGGCAATGAGCCAGTGCGGCACGAGACGCAGGTTCATGACCCAGGCACCGCCCGACTCCAGGACACCGATGAGCGCCGAGAGGAGCTCCGCCGGGGCCGTGGCTAAGCCAGGCCGCTGAAGCGGATCCGACGCAGTCGCGGTCAACAGCACCAGCCCCCGTTCCGGGGAGGTGACGCGCACGGCGTGGACCTTCCACGCGTGCACCAGCGCATCGGCCGCCTTCAGGTACGCCGCCGGGGTCTGGCCCGCATGCAGGCGCGCGGTCACGGTCAGCCCTATGCGGGTGGCGCGCGGGAAGGAGATCCGGGGAGCCACCGGCCGCAGCGGATCGCCCTTGACCACCAGGTCCCCGAGCAGCCCGCGAGGCGGACGCCGGGAGACGGCAAGGTCGTTGAGGATGGCCACCTTGCGCCAGGTCACCAGGACCCGGCATGCGGTGACGGGGTAGCCGACGAGGTACCAGTGCCAGGCCGGACGATGCCGGCGCACCAGGTCCCCGACGACGAGCACCCAGGCGAGAGCGGCGAGTGCGAACGCGAGCAGGACCGGACCCATCACGCCTCACCGCCCTTTGCGTGCGCCGACCCGCCGTGCACGGGCGTGATGGCGTCCGCGCGGAAGCTGACGCCGTGCCGCTCGCCCATCGACCAGGCGAACGCCGTCAGGCCGGTGACCTTGACGATCTGGCCCTCTTGGATGCCCTTGGGCTCACCACTGACGGCGATCTCGATGACGGAGATCCTCCGTCCGTCCTGCCGCACGGTGACGGCCACGGTGTAGACGGGGTTGCCGTCGCGGTCCTTCTTCACCTCCTGTGTCTCGTGGTTGCTGATCTTTGCTTCGGGCGCGATGGCGCACCGCAGTACGCCGAGCCGCGCCGTGTCCACGGGAATGGACTGCATTTCGTTGGCCTCCTTGGCCAGTCAGGACGCCGATCCATATGCCGACGTCACTTGTCCTTACGAGTTACGACTATGAAGTCCTGTACGGCGAGAGTGCAACTACTTATGCTGACGAGTGATGTCGCGCGTGCGACGTGCCTACGACCTCAACCCGGAGATGCCGAGATGTCAGAGATCCAGCGCCCCGGAGCCCTGTACCAGCAGGTGGCCGCCGCCATCCGCGAAGCGATCCTGTCCGGCGAGTTCGCGCCCGACGCCCTGCTGCCGTCCGAGTCCCAGCTCATGGCCCGCTACGGCGTCTCCCGCCCCACCGTCCGCAACGCGATTGCGGCACTGCGCGCGGAAGGCCTGATCGACGTCCGCCACGGCAAGGGCAGCTTCGTCCGCTCCAGCGGGCAGCCCCACCTGACGATCGAGCGCCGCATCAGCCGCACCACCGACGGCACGTTCGTCATGCCAGGCGGTGACATCTGGCAGGAGACCGAGGAGCCGAGCACCTACCGCACCCACACCACGAAGACCACCGGTCGACTCCTCCAACTCGACAAGGAAGAAGCCTTGTTCGGCTGCGACCGCCTCCTCGTCGACCCGAGCACCGGGACGCGCGCCATGCACCGCACGCTGATCCCCTTCGAGGTGGCCGAAGCCGTGCCGCTGCTCAGCAAGGAGCCGTGCAAGCCTCCGGCCGCGATCTACCGGCTGCTCACCCAGGCCGGGCACGCACTGTCGTGGACCGAGAGCGTACGCGCGCACATGCCGCTGCCCGACGAGCGCACCGCCCTCCAGCTCCCGGACGCAACTCCGGTCCTGCACGTGGCCCGTGTCGCGCACGGCGCCGACGACGGCCCGCTGTTCCTCGAAGAGCTCCGCTTCGGCGCGGACCGTGCCGAACTCGCCTACCGGATCACCGCCGACAAGCAGCCCGCGCGGCGCACCCGTACCTCCTGACCCCGAGCGGTCATCGGTCGAAAGAGCCTTCACTTCCTCAAGGGCGCGCCTGCGGCGCGCCGGGTCGCCCGGCCGCCCCGGCCGGGCGTGCGGCGTGGACGCCGGTCCCGTCCGGTCGCCCGGCGCCCGCAGCACGCCCGAGGAGTCGATGCGTCGACCGGCCGCCGAGGGCCGGGGGCCGCGGGGCTGGGGGTCGACGGCCTCCGGGACTTTAGGCAGCCACCATGGGGCGAGCCTCGAAGAACAGGGGGCCCATCGGGCACATACGCGGGCAGGACCAGTGCCTGCCCGATTCGCCGGGCCAGCGTAGGGCCCCCTGTTCACTCGCCCCATGGCAGCTCCCGCCCAAAGTCCCTCCGGCCGGCGACGTGCCCACGTGACCCACTCACCAGCGAAAAGACACTTCACGCTGCACCGCCGCTGCCCTCTGCGCGCTCCTCCAGGAGCAGGGCGAGCCGAATCACAGCCCCGGGCGTGCCGACGAGGCGCACGAGGCCCCGCCCGTCCTCGGCAGTCGCAGCCACGGCCCGTAACTCGGACGGCTCGAACTCTGCCCCGAGGAATGCCAAGTTCAACTGATCGGCAGCCTCCCGAGCCTCACGCCAGCCAGCCATGTAGTCGACGTCACGAACCCACAGGCCGAATTCCGCGCCCGCCACGTCCAGGCCGTCGCCGTGCCACTCCGCACCCACGCCAGTCACCTTGCCGCTCCCATCGAGGTAACAGATCGTCAACTCTCTTTGGCCCAGGGCGAATGCACAGCACAGCGACCCCGGTACCATCAGGCACCGGGGATCGCTGTGTCCCCTCCCGGACCACCCCGGTTGCTGCCAGGCGCGGGGGTGGTCCGGTCTCGGTATGAGGTTGTGAAGCGTGGCCCCCGGGGAGGGCCGGGTGGGGAGCCCGACGGGCAGTCCCGGGAACCACGCCCCGATCACCAGAGGAATCGACCTCTGGCCCCGAGCTGTCGCCCGCTCCCGAGGGAGCAACGAGGAGGCGACAGCCCGGAGATCATCACGGCGTGCCGCCTCCAGGACTGCTGTCGAGGTCGAAGCGGCACCACACGGTCTTGCCGCCGTGGTCTTCCGGCGTGCACCAGAGCGCCGCCACCAGCCGCTGGACGATGAACAGCCCACGGCCACTGTCGGGCACGACAGCCTCCGCCAACTCACCCATCAGGCCAGGCGAGAAGGTGTCACCGAGGGGAAGCACCGGAGGAGTCGAGTCCTCATCCGTCACACCGATGAACACCCACTTCGGCCAGATCTTGAACGTCACGTGGATGCGCCGACTGCCGCCGGGACGGGTCAGGCAGGCTTCCGGCACCGCGTGGTTCACCACGTTGCCCACCAACTCGGACACGACCAACTTGGCGTCGTCGACGATCTCCGCCGCACCCGAGTCCCGGAGGAGCTGAGCCGTCATGTCCCGCGCGACGTGCGCGGTGTCGGGAAGCTCCGCGAAGAGCGTCAAGGCCGCATAGCGCCCGCCCGCCGACGGATCCGGCGCCGCGAACCAGTGAGTGAACGCCTCTAAGTCACCCATTACCCGTTCATGCCGTCGCGCTTCTCTCGCGTCCATGACACGGATCACCATCTCTGGTCACGCCTGCCGAGCCCCTCCCGGCAGGGTGAGCCGAGAGTGCACGCCATGTCCCGCCCGTCGCTCCCCCCTCTTGGGGACCCCCCTCGTGGGTACACTCGCGAGACAGGCACAACGCGATGATCAAAAGACGTAAGGCACGATCGAAAGCGAAGACTTGTAGGTCAATCACCATGGGGAAGTGAGATGGCCGAAGCTGCACCCACACCAGCAGCTCTACCGCCGCACGTACTGGAACGAGCAGACGTGCGGTCCGCAATCGCCAGCCACGACTTCGGCGAGGTCTTCAGACTCGCCAAGATCCACGGGAACATCAGCTACGCCAAGATCGCCGAAGCGGTCAACTACAAGCGCGAGCACATCGGGAAGATGGCCCGCCCCGAGACCGACGGCAAGGGCGTACGGCCACGGATCACCCAGTTCACCAAGATCCTCGAAGTGGTGGACGGCCTAAGGATCCCCGGTCACCTCGCAGGACTCGCGCCGCGCCCATGGGAACAGAGCCGATCGGCCGCCATATCCACGCCCGACGACCCGAGCACCCTGATCGCTCAGGGCGGGGCCGGACTCTGGGACGTTGCCGAGATGCTCCGGCGCACGGAGATGTCCAGCATCAACAGCGCCGCCCTGGAGTCGATCGAGCAGGGCATTGACCAACTGGCACGCGCCTACCCGTACGCCGACGCCGACTATCTCCACGACCGCACCCGCAACGGCCTGCAATACGTCACCAAGCAGCTCGAAGGCCGGATGACCCTCCGCCAGCACCGCGAACTACTCGTGGACGCCGGATGGCTCTTCCTGCTCAACGCGTGCGTCCAGTACGACCGAGGCCAACGCGAGGCCGCCAACCTCAGCAAAGCCGCCGCCCTCCGCATCGGCGAGGAAGCCGGGCACGGCGAAATCAAGGCCTGGGCATGGGAGATCGAGGCCTGGTTCGCCCTCACCCAATGCCGCTGGCAAGACATGCTCGCCGCCGTCGAGGCCGGACACATGGCCGACCAGACACACTCCGTCGGCGTCCAGCTCTACGCACACAAGGCACGCGCCGCAGCCCGCATGGGTGACGGCCGCCTGGTCCGCGACTCCCTGGACGCCGGCCGCGCCCGCCTGGACCGACTCCCCAAGCCCGACCACCCGGAACACCACTTCATCATCGACCCCGACAAGTGGGACTTCTACGAGATGGACGCCTACCGTCTCCTCGGAGACGACGAGCGCGCCGCCACCCACGCCCGATCCGTGATCCGGATCAGCACGGGGCCCGACGGAACCGAGATCTCCCCGATGCGCGCCGCAGAGGCCCGGCTCACCCTCGGAGTCGCCGCCGCCCGCATGGGCGAGATCGAAGAGGCCATCGGCATGGGCACGACGGCCTTGGAAGCCGACCGCAAGTCCCTCCCGTCGCTGCTTTTAGTCGCCGACGAGCTGGACAAGGAACTGCGCTCCCGCTACCCACGCGAACCCGCCACACGCGACTTCCACGAACGAGTCCTGACCATCAAGCGAGGCGCCACAAAGCCCGAGCTGCCGTTCTGAGCAGGGGTTGAGGAGCCCCCCCCGAGCTCACAATCTCCAAACGTACTGGTCAGGGCTAGGTGGCTCAGGGTTCTTCCATTGCTCCGGGATGCCGTCGGGGCAGTCGGCGCAAGTGACGGCATAGAAGTTCAACAGAGAGGTGCCAGCGCGGACCAGTTGTCTGACCGCGTCTACCGGGAGCTGCCCGCAATTTCTGCACGGAATGTCAGTGCGCGTGAACAGTTGTTTTTCGGCGCACTGCTCGCAATACAGGCGGTTGAGCTCGTGGACGCTGACCACGATCTCCCCGCCGTCGGGCCGGTGCGGGCAATACTCCAGCCACTCGTAACCGTAAAGCGACGCCCCACGGCCATGGGAGTCCCAGGCGTCGACAAGCCAGGGGATGTCACCGAAGATTTCTCGCGCGCGGCGGCCTCTCGGGCCGAACTGAGGAATGGATGGGATCTGCATGGTGGTCACGACCTTGCGTGTGCCTCCATGTAAGGCTAGGCCGCCCCTGCACGGTCGTCACTTCCGACCAACGGTAGCCACTGCCGTCCGACACACGATCATTACTTCCATGCCCTGCACGGGATGATCTCGTACAGTCCCCTGCCCAGCGAAGCTATTACTGCATGAGCAAGACTTGACTGAGGACTCCCTCAGCGCGGCGATCGGCGCGAGTTCCGCGCGCGTCTGCGCCCACAGGACGAGGGCGTAGGCCGACACGGACAGCGCGGCGCCGAGCAGACCGAGCGCGGCGAACGGCCGTAGCACCGAGAGCGTCTCCGCCCGCAGGCGGTACAGCGCGTACGCCGGGATCACCGACCCCTGCACCGCCATCAGCCAGGCGATATAGCCGAGGGAGGAGCCCGAGGCGCGTACCCCCAGGCCGTCGACGACCGTGTACGCCGCGATGGTCAGGCCGGTCGCGAGGGCCGCGCCGATCGCCGCCCAGTTGGGCCGGTGTCCGCGCAGGCCCCACAGGGCGACGCCGGTCAGCCCGGCGCACGAGACGGCGATGCCGGTGGCCGCCCAGCCGTCCGGCACTTCATGGGCGAAGAGCGCGGCGAGCAGGGTGACGACCAGCGGCGCGGTGCCGCGGGCGATCGGATAGGCCTGCCCGAAGTCGCCGAGCCGGAAGGACCGCATCAGCAGGACGTAGTACGCGATGTGGATCACCGCGGAGGCGCTCAGATACGGCCAGGCCCCGGCCGCCGGGACCGCCGTGAACGGCACGGTCGCAAGCCCGATCACCATCCCGCCGCCCGAGATCAGGGCGAACCCGACGAGCTTGTCGGGGATGTGGTGGGCGAGGGCGTTCCAACTGGCGTGGGTGACCGCGGCGAGCAGGACGGCCGTGGCGACCAGCGGCGTCACGCGGTGCGCTCGCGCACGTCCACCAGGGTGCCGCCGGCATGGGCGATCAGGGTCTTGGGCTCCATGGGGAAGACGGTGTACGGCGTGCCGGCGGCGGCCCAGACGAGGTCGTGGTCGAGCAGCGAGCGGTCGGCGAGGACACGCGTGCGCGTGCGGTGCCCGAAGGGCGGTACGCCGCCGATGGCGTACCCGGTGGTCTCCCGTACGACGTCCGCCTTCGGCCGGGTGACCGTCCCGGCGCCGAGTTCCCGGCGCACGAGCTCCATGTCGACGCGGGAGGCCCCGTCCATCAGGACGAGCACCGGCACGCCGTCGGCGGCGAAGATCAGGGACTTGCAGATCTGGCTCAGCTCACACCCGATCGCGGCGGCCGCCTCGGCGGCGGTCCGGGTGGCCTCCGGAAAGCGCCGGACCTGCGCCCGGACCGCGCCGAGCCCCAACTCGTCGAGGGCGGCGGCGAAACGGGGGTGGGCTCCTGAACCGGCGGCGGCTGATGCATCGGCAGATGTCATGCACGGCACGCTAGCGGTACGTGTACGGGGCAGGCGACCCGATTGAACGGCGCCTCGACCCGATGGAACGGCACATGAGGAAGCCGGTGAGGGCACCACCGTCCCCACAGGGACCCTCACCGGCGGTCTCGCTCGGAAGCGGTACGTCAGGCGCGTACCAGCTCCTTGTCGTCGTCCTCCTTGTTCTCCTTGTTCTCCTTGTCCGCCCGCGCCTCGGACGCGGCCTTCAGGCCCTCGCCCTCGACATCGACGTTCGGCAGCGCGCGGTCCAGCCACTTCGGCAGCCACCAGGCCCGCTTGCCGAGCAGGGCCAGCACCGCCGGGACGATCGCCATGCGGACCACGAACGCGTCGAAGAAGACCGCGATGGCGAGGCCGAAGCCGATCATCTTGACCATCGACTCGGAGGAGCCGATGAAGCCGGCGAAGACGGCCATCATGATCACCGCGGCGGCCGTGACCACCCGGGCGCCGTGCTTGAACCCGGTCACGGCGGCCTGGCTGGGCTTCTCGCCGTGGACGTACGCCTCGCGCATCCGGGTCACGAGGAACACCTCGTAGTCCATCGCGAGACCGAAGACCACGCCGACCATGAAGATCGGCATCATCGACATGATCGGGCCGGTCTCCTCGACGCCCATGAGGCCGGACAGCCAGCCCCACTGGAAGACCGCGACGACGGCGCCCAGCGCGGCGAGCACGCTCAGCAGGAAGCCGAGCGCCGCCTTCAGCGGGACCAGGATCGAGCGGAACACCGCGATCAGCAGGAGGAAGGCGAGGCCCACCACGAGCGCGAGATACGGGATCAGCGCGTCGTTCATCTTCTGCGAGAAGTCGATGTTCATCGCCGTGGTGCCGCTGACGAGCACCTCGGTGTCCGTGTCGGCCTCGATGCCGGCGCCGGCGGCCCGGATCGCGTGGACCAGGTCCTCGGTCTGGGTCGAGGAGGGCTTGGAGTCGGGGACCACGGTGATGGTGAAGGTGTCCCCGGCCTTGTTGAACGTCGCCGGCAGAACCGACACGACGCCGTCCAGGCCCTTGATCTCGTCGGCCACCTCGGTGGCGGCGGCCTTCGGGTCGTCGCTGCCCTCGGCGTCGCCGACGATCATCAGCGGACCGTTGAAGCCGGGCCCGAAGCCCTCGGACAGCAGGTCGTAGGCGCGGCGCTGGGTGGTGGAGGTCGGCTGCGAACCGTCGTCGGGCAGGCCCAGCTCCAGGGAGGTCACCGGGACCGCGGCCGCGCCGAGGCCGATGATGCCGAAGAGCAGCACGGCGACCGGACGGCGGACCACGAAGCTCGCCCAGCGGGTGCCCATGTTGGGCTTGGCCGGCTTGTCCTCGGCGGCAACCTTCCTACGGCCGAACAGCTTGCTCTTGGAGCCCGCCGGCTGCACCTTGCGGCCCGCGTAGCCGAGCAGCGCCGGGATCATCGTCAGGGCGATCAGGACCGCGATCACGACCGTGCCGGCCGCGGCGATGCCCATCTTCGTCAGCATCGGGATGTTGACGACCGACAGGCCCACCAGGGCGATGACGACGGTGAGGCCGGCGAAGACCACCGCGGAGCCGGCGGTTCCGGCGGCGCGGCCGATGGCTTCCTCGCGGTCCCGGCCCTCGGCCAGTTCGGCGCGGTAGCGGGAGACGATGAACAGCGCGTAGTCGATGCCGACGGCGAGGCCGATCATCATGGCCAGCGTGGAGGTGGTGGAGCCGAGCTCCAGCACGTTGGCGAGGGCGGTGATCGTGGAGACGCCGATGCCCACGCCGATGATCGCCGTCAGCAGCGGCAGTCCGGCCGCGACCAGCGAGCCCAGGGTGATGACGAGGACGACGGCGGCGACCGCGATACCGATGATCTCGGTGGATCCGGTCTCGGGCGTGGCCTGGAGCGCGTCACCGCCGATCTCGACGGTCAGGCCGGTCTCGCGTGCCTCGTCGGCGGTGCGCTCCAGGGCCTCCTTGGAGGCGTCCTCGAGCTCCATGCCGGAGACCTCGTAGCGGACCTGGGCGTAGCCGACGGTGCCGTCCTCGGAGACCGACTTGGTCTGGAAGGGGTCGGTGACCGAGACGACCTCGGAGCCGGTGCCCAGTTGCTTGACGGCCTGCTCGACGGCCGTCTTGTTGTCGGTGTCCGCGAGCTTCTGCCCGTCCGGCGCCTGGAAGACGACACGGGCGGTCGCTCCGTCGGCACTGGAACCGGGGAATCGTTCCTCCAGCAGATCGAAGGCCTTCTGGGCCTCGGTGCCGGGGATGGAGAAGGAGGCGGTGCCCGCGGCGGGCGCGGAGGCGGCGCCGACGCCCGCGAGCGTCAGCAGGGCCACCCAGATCAGGGCGACGAAATGCCGTCGCCGGAAGGCGAGCCGGCCGAGTCGATAGAGGAACGTGGCCACGGAGGCGTACTCCCGGTCAGGTCGTTGGAGTGTTCAGGGCAGGGGTGATCAGCCCGGCGACGTGAGCGGTGACGTCAGGTGGAGTGGGCTTGCTGGGGACTTGTTCAGCTGGTGGGAGCGCCGAGGGCGGGGAGGACCACGGCGTCGATGTACGAGGTGAGGAAGGCCCGGGTCGGCGGCTGATCCTCGATCAGCCCCCGGGTGACGAACGCGCCGATCATCATGTGCACCACGTAGTCGAGGGCGGGGCAGTCCTCGCGGATCTCACCCCGGTCGATCGCGCGCTGCAGCACACGGCGGAACTCCGCCATCTCCGGCTCGATGAGCTGTTCCCGGAACTCCCGCAGGAGATCGGGGTTGTGATGGACCGCCATGGCCAGACCCCGCATCAGCGCGGCGTTCTGTTCCAACTGGCAGTCGTCCGTGTGCTCCATGTGGGCGTGCAGGTCGCCGCGGAGCGTCCCGGTGTCGGCGTCGGAGAAGTCGCCCCCGGGCTTGGTGGCCCGGATCGCCTTGACGACGAACTGCGGCTTGCCGCCCCACTGGCGGTAGAGCGTGGCCTTGCTGGACTTGGTGCGCGCGGCGACCGCGTCCATGGTCAGGGCGTCGTAGCCGACCTCGCGGAGCAGATCGAGCACGGCCGCGTACAGCTCGGCCTCACGCTCGGGCGTGATCCGGCTGCGGCGCGCCGTTGCGACCTCGGCCATGATGCACTCCCCTCTCCGCCGCGGATCTCCGCTGCGAACGGCACGGTTTCGTACAGAACGAATGTAGCGCAGACCTCAAGCGAAACGAAACCGTTTCGTACGTGTCCTCGGTCACGCCGGCCGCTTTCTCACGAGTTGCCCGGGCCCATCGACAGGAAAAGCATGAGGAGGTGAGCTATCTGCGCCTGCCCCACATCAACGGTGATCTGCTGTGCTTCGTGGCCGAGGACGACCTCTGGCTCGCCCCCCTGGACGGACCCGGCCGCGCCTGGCGACTCACCGTGGACCGCACCAAGATCGGCCACCCCCGCTTCTCGCCCGACGGCGAGCGGATCGCGTACACGAGCTGGCACAGTCTCGTCCCCGAGATCCATCTGGTCCCGGCAGAAGGCGGACCGGGCCGCCGGCTCAGCTACTGGGGCAGCGCGGACACCCAGGTCACGGGCTGGACCCCGGACGGCGACATCCTCGCGGTCGCCTCCCACGGCGAGCCCTTCTCCTACTTCACCTGGGCCTACAAGGTCTCCCTGGACGGCTCCCCCGGCCGCAAACTGCCCTGGGGACCGGTCTCCGACCTCCAGGTCGCCGATCTTGCCGGCGAGCGCAAGACCCTGCTGCTCACCGGCACCCCGCCGCACGAGCCGGCCGCCTGGAAGCGTTACCGCGGCGGCGCCACGGGCCGGCTGTGGCTGCACGGAGAACGGCTGCTGGCCGACCTCGAAGGCCACCTCGCCTGCCCCATGTTCGTCGGCGGCCGGATCGCCTTCCTCTCCGACCACGAGGGCGTCGGCAACCTCTACTCCTGCGCCTACGACGGCTCCGACCTGCGCCGGCACACCGACCACGACGCCTTCTACGCCCGGCACGCCTCCAGCGACGGCACGCGGGTGGTCTACCAGTGCGCGGGCGACCTGTGGATCGTCGACGACCTCTCCGGCGAGCCGCGCAAGCTCGACGTCCGGCTGAGCGGCCCGCGCGCGGGACGGCGCCGCTACCAGGTGCCCGCCGCTCAGCACGTCGACGGCATCTCCGTCGACGAGACGGGCCGCGCGAGCGCCGTCGTCGTCCGCGGCAGCCTGTACTGGCTGACCCACCGCGACGGCCCGGCCCGTACGATCACCGACACTCCGGGCGTACGGGTCCGGCTCCCGGAGATGCTCGGCTCGGGCGGCCAGGTCGCCTACATCACCGACGCCGAGGGCGAGGACGCCATCGAGATCGCCTATCTGCCCCGGGCGACCGGCGACCGCGAGCCGCGCCGGCCGGCCTCGGGTGAACTGGGCCGGGTCCAGGAGCTGGTGTCCGATCCGCAGGGCGAGCGCCTGGCCATCGCCTCCCACGACGGGCGGCTCCTGCTCATCGACGCCACCGAGGACTCCAACGGCGAGGTGACCGAGCTGATCCGGTCGGTCAACGGGCCGGTGCGGGACCTGGCCTTCTCCCCGGACGGTACGTGGCTGACGTGGTCGCACCCTGGCATCGGCCGCTCCCTGCGCCAGATCAAGCTGGGCAGGATCAAGGACCGGCTCATCGTCGACGTCACCAACGGCCGCTTCGAGGACGAGAACCCGGTCTTCACCAGCGACGGCCGCTATCTGGCCTTCCTCTCCTGGCGCGGCTTCGACCCGGTGTACGACGTGCACACCGGCGACCTGTCCTTCCCGCTCGGCTGCCGCCCCTACCTGGTGCCGCTCTCCTCGGCGACACCGTCCCCCTTCGCCCTCAACCCGGAGGGCCGGCCGGCCGCCGGGGGCCTGGACCCGATGGAGGACGAGGGCGGCGAGGGCGGCGAGGGCGGCGCGGTCACGGTGGAGGTCGAGGGCCTGGAGAGCCGGGTGACGCCGTTCCCGGTCGCCGCCTCCAAGTACTCGGCGCTGTACCCGGTCGCGGGCGGCGGCCTGGTCTGGCTGCGCTGGCCGATCTCGGGGGCGCTCGGCGAGACCTTCGCCAACCCCGACGACATGACCGGCCGCCCGACCCTCGAACACTTCACCATCAGCAAGGCGAAGAAGTCCGAACTCGTCGAGCATCTGGACTGGTTCGCGGTCAGCGGCGACGGCAGCCGGCTGGTCGTGGTCGACGAGGGCGACCTGCGCGCGGTCCCCGCCACCGAGGCCGGCGACAGCGACTCCACGGTGTGGATCGACGCCCGCCGCATCCTGCACGAGGTCGACCCCGCCGCCGAGTGGCGCCAGTCGTACGAGGAGGCGGGCCGGCTGATCCGCGCCTACTTCTGGGACCCCGGCATGTGCGGCATCGACTGGGACGCGGTGCTGGCGCAGTACCGGCCGCTGGTCGAACAGGTGGCGTCGCCGGACGAGTTCGCCGATCTGCTCCGCGAGGTGCTGGGCGAGCTCGGCACCTCCCACGCCTATGTCTCCCCGGCCCGCCGCAACGAGGGCCCGCCCCACTACCAGCGCCGCCAGGGCCTGCTCGGCGCCAACTTCGTGCACCGCGAGAACGGCTGGACGCTACGGCGGATCCTCCCCGGCGAGTCCTCCGACTCCAAGGCCCGCTCCCCGCTGGCGGGCACCGGTATCCGTGAGGGCGCGGTGCTGACCCACGTCGACGGCCGCGAGGTGGACCCGGTGCGGGGCCCGTACCCGCTGCTCGCGGGAGCGGGCGGTACGACGGTGGAGCTGACCTTCACCCCGGCGGAGGGCGAAGGCCGCTCGCGCCGGGTCGCCGTGGTCCCCCTCGTCGACGAACGCCCCCTGCGCTACCAGGACTGGGTGGCCAAACGCCGGGAGGTCGTACGGGAGTTGAGCGGCGGCCGCTGCGGCTATCTGCACATCCCCGACATGGGTGGCTCCGGCTGGGCCCAGTTCAACCGCGATCTGCGCATGGAGGTCTCCCGTCCCGCCCTCATCGTCGACGTCCGCGGCAACGCGGGCGGCCACATCAGTGAGCTGGTCGTGGAGAAACTGACCCGCACCATCCTCGGCTGGGACCTCACGCGGGACGCCCAGCCGGTGTCGTACGCCTCGAACGCCCCGCGGGGTCCCATCGTGGCCTTGGCGGACGAGGCGACCTCCTCCGACGGCGACATGATCACGGCCGCCTTCAAACTCCTGAAACTGGGCCCGGTGGTCGGCCAGCGCACCTGGGGCGGAGTGGTCGGCATGACCGGCCGCCACCGCCTGGGCGACGGCACGGTGATCACGGTCCCGATGAACGCGGCCTGGTTCGACGCGTACGGCTGGTCGATCGAGAACAAGGGGGTGGCCCCGGACCTGGAGATCCTGCGCACCCCCCTGGACTGGGCGGAGGGCCGCCACGCGCAGCTGGACGACGCGGTCCGGCTGGCCCTGGACCTGCTGGAGACGAACCCCCCGGCGACTCCGCCGGACCACTCCCACGTCCCGGACAGGTCGAGGCCGAAACTGCCGCCGCGCTCCTGAAGGCCGGGGCCCTTACTGAGCCCGCTTGCGCAGGCGGCGGTCCAGGGCCAGGGACATCTCCGCCTCCACCACGCTTCTCGCGAGCGGGCGCAGCCGGGGCAGGTCCTCCTCGGTGCCGTGGCGCAGGATGAGGTCGGCGAAGAGGTCGGCGAGGACGTCGGCGTGGGCGCGCAGTTCCCTGCCCGCGGCCAGCACCTCGGCCAGCGGGATGCCCTCACGGACCAGGGCGGCGGAGACGTCCAGCAGCCGGCGGCTGATGTGGACGATCTCTCCGCCGTCGGTGGCGAGGTAGCCGAGGTCGAGGGCGGCGGCCAGGTTCTCCGGGGTCACCTGGCCCTCGAAGCGGGCGGCGAGTTCCTCGGGGGTGAGGCGGACCGGCTCCTCCTCGGTGGGGGAGGCGACGCCGAGCAGGTCGGCGACATCCCGGCCGTGGTCGAGGGCCTCGGCGAGGTCGGCGATGCCGCTGAGGGTGTGGCCGCGTTCCAGCAGCGCCGAGATCGTGCGCAGCCGGGCCAGGTGGCGGTCGTCGTACCAGGCGATACGGCCCTCGCGGCGCGGCGGTGGGATGAGTCCCCGTTCGCGGTAGAAGCGCAGGGTGCGCACGGTGATGCCGGCCAGCCGGGCCAGCTCCTCCATGCGGTACTCGTGTCGGCCCTCGGGGCGTCCAGCGTCTTCTGCCACGTCGGAAGCCTATGGCGTACCGGGGGTAACTTTCCTTCGCCCACCCCCTACCCATGAGTACGGAGCTGCCTTACGCTCCCATTGCGCCAGTGTTCACTGGCAGAGTCACACGGGTGTGGAGGGCTTCGGGATGACCGGACACGAGCATGTACGGGTGGCGGTGGTCGGATCCGGGTTCGGGGGGCTCGGGGCCGCGGTGCGGCTGCGGCGCGAGGGCGTCACCGACTTCGTCGTCCTGGAACGGGCGTCGAGCGTCGGCGGCACCTGGCGGGACAACAGCTATCCCGGCTGCGCCTGCGACGTCCCCTCCCACCTGTACTCCTTCTCCTTCGCACCCAACCCGGACTGGCCGCGCACCTTCTCCGGACAGGAGCACATCCGCGCCTACCTGGAACACGTCACGGACGTCTTCCGGCTGCGCCCGCACATCCGCTTCGACTCGGAGGTGAAGCGGATGGCGTGGAACGGCGAGCGGCTGTGCTGGGACATCGAGACCACCAGCGGGAACCTGTCGGCCGACTTCGTCGTCTCCGCCACCGGGCCGCTGTCCGACCCCAGGATGCCGGACATCCCGGGGCTCGACTCCTTCCCCGGCAAGGTCTTCCACTCCGCCCGCTGGGACCACGACTACGAGCTGCGCGGCAAGCGCGTCGCCATGGTCGGCACCGGCGCCTCCGCGATCCAGATCGTGCCGGCGATCCAGCCGGAGGTCTCCCGGCTCACCCTCTTCCAGCGCACCCCGCCGTGGGTGATGCCGCGCATGGACCGCGCGATCAGCGGTGCGGAGCGCTGGCTGCACCGGCAGCTCCCCTTCACCACCCTGGCCCGGCGCGGGCTGCTGTGGGGCATCCGGGAGCTGCAGGTCCAGGCGTTCACCAAGCACCCCAACGAGCTGGGCCTGGTGGAGAAGCTGGCCAAGCAGAACATGGCCCGCTCCATCAAGGACCCGGCCCTGCGCGCCAAGCTCACCCCGGACTACCGCATCGGCTGCAAGCGGATCCTGCTCAGCAGTGAGTACTACCCGGCGCTCACCCGGCCGAATGTCGACGTCGTCGCCAGCGGGCTCGCCGAGATCCGCGGCTCGACGGTCGTCGCCGCCGACGGCACCGAGGCGGAGGTCGACGCGATCGTCTTCGGCACCGGCTTCCACGTCACCGACATGCCCATCGCGGACCGGGTCGTGGGCACCGACGGACAGACCCTCGCGGAGGCGTGGAAGGGCGGGATGGAGGCGCTGCGGGGCGCGTCCGCCGCCGGGTTCCCGAACTGGATGACGGTCATCGGGCCCAACACCGGGCTCGGCAACTCGTCGATGATCCTGATGATCGAGAGCCAGCTCAACTACATGGCCGACTTCCTGCGGC
This sequence comes from Streptomyces sp. P17, assembly GCF_032436805.1. Taxonomy (NCBI): domain Bacteria; kingdom Bacillati; phylum Actinomycetota; class Actinomycetes; order Kitasatosporales; family Streptomycetaceae; genus Streptomyces; species Streptomyces sp. P17. The sequence continues at coordinate 130,175 of NZ_JAVRBF010000015.1, forward strand.
AGTTGGCTGTGCTTTCCGGGGGGAACCCCCCCGGACCCCCCGGGCTCGGCGGACGCGTCGCCCTGGACGCCCGTCCGAGCGCCGTGCACGCCTGGAACCGGCGCGTGCAGGAGCGCATGAAGCGCACGGTGTGGAACACCGGCGGCTGCACCAGCTGGTACCTGGACGCGAGCGGCCGCAACACCACCATCTGGCCGGGCACGACGGGCGAGTTCCGGCGCGCGACACGACGGGTGGATCTCGGGGAGTACGCGGTGGTGCGCGCCGCGGACGGCTCCGAGGGGCACACCGGCGCCGAAGAGCCTGCGGAGGTGGACGCATGAGCCGCCTGACGCACGTGAGCTCCGGGCCCTACGCCCCGCCCGCCCCCGCGCGCGAGCTCACCGCGATCTCCGCGGACGGCGCGCGCCTGCACGTGGAGGTGCACGGCCCCGACAACGCGCCTCCCGTCGTCCTCGCCCACGGCTGGACCTGCTCGACCGCCTTCTGGGCCGCGCAGATACGGGAGCTCGCCACCGACCACCGCGTCATCGCCTACGACCAGCGCGGCCACGGGCGCAGTCCGGCGAGCCGGGCCTGCGGCACCGAGGCGCTCGCCGACGACCTGGAAGCCGTACTGAAGGAGACCCTCGCGCCGGCGGAGCGAGCGGTGATCGTCGGGCACTCGATGGGCGGGATGACGGTGCTGGCCGCCGCGGCGCGGCCCGCGTTCCGGGAGCATGCGGCCGCCGTTCTGCTGTGCAGCACCGGGTCGTCACGGCTGGTCGCCGAGGCCACCGTCGTACCGATGCGGGCGGGGCGGCTGCGGACGTGGCTGACCAAGCAGATCCTCGGGTCGCGGGCGCCGCTCGGACCGGTCACACCGCTCGCCCGGCGGATCCTCAAGTACGCGACCATGGGGCCCGGTTCGGCGCCGCACATGGTCGAGGCGTGCGCGCGGATCGTGCACGCCTGTCCGCGCCGGGTGCGGCACTCCTGGTCCCAGGTGCTGGATCTGCTCGATCTCGACCACGGCATACGGGAGTTGACGGTGCCGACCGCGGTCGTCGTCGGGACCGCCGACCGGCTCACCCCTCCGGTGCACGCGCGGTCGCTGGCCGCCGCCCTGCCCACCTGCGTCGGGCTCACCGAGCTTCCCGGGCTCGGGCACATGACGCCGGTCGAGGCGCCCGAGCTGGTCAGCACCAGGATTCGTGAACTCGTCGTCACCTACGCACAGATCAAGGAGGGCGCATGAGCAGGGTGAGCCTCGAAGGACAGGTCGCCGTCGTCACCGGAGCGGCGCGGGGCGTGGGTGAGCTGCTCGCCCGCAAACTCTCCGCGCGCGGGGCGAAGGTGGCGCTGGTCGGGCTCGAACCGGACGCCCTCAAGCAGGTCTCCGAGCGGCTGCACAGCGAGAGCGACCACTGGCACGCCGACGTCACCGATCACGAGGCGATGGCCCGGGTGGCACAGGAGGTCAAGGAGCGGTTCGGGAAGGTCGACATCGTGGTGGCCAACGCCGGTGTCGCCTCCGGGGGGCCCTTCGTGGACTCCGATCCGGTGGCGTGGCGGCGGGTCATCGAGGTGAACCTCATCGGATCCGCGGTCACCGCGCGGGCGTTCCTGCCGGTGCTCATGGAGAGCCGCGGCTACCTGCTCCAGATCGCCTCCCTCGCCGCCATCACTCCGGCGCCGATGATGACCGCGTACTGCGCGTCCAAGTCGGGCGTGGAGGCGTACGCGCACAGCCTGCGCGCCGAGGTCGGCCACAAGGGCGTACGCGTGGGCGTGGGGTATCTGTCCTGGACCGACACGGACATGGTGCGCGGCGCCGACCAGGACGACGTCATGCGGGAGCTGCGGCAGCGGCTGCCGTGGCCGTCCAACAAGACGTATCCGCTGGGCCCCGCGGTCGACCGGATCGTCGCCGGGATCGAGCGGCGGTCGAGCCATGTCTACGGGCAGTGGTGGCTGCGCGGGATGCAGGGCGTGCGGGGGTATCTGCCGACGGTCATCGGGACCGTGGGCCAGCGGGAGATGCGCCGGTTCGCGGACCGGCTGGACGGGATGCGGATCGGCCTTGTGGGCGCGGGCGGACAGGCCGACGAGCAGGAGAGAACTACGCGCAGTAACTGATCGACATGCGGCGCGTCACCGGGCGTGTGAATCTGGTCGGGCTTGATCCCCTCACCCATCACGGGAGTGAAACCTCATGGGCATGAAGGACCAGTTCCAGGAGAAGTCCGAGCAGTTCCAGCAGCAGGCCAAGGAAAAGATGCAGCAGGCCCGCGAGCAGGGCTCGCAGCAGCGCGGCAAGCAGCGCGACCGCGACGAGGAGACGGAGCGCCTGCAGCGGGAAGAGCAGGACCGTTTCGACCAGGACTACGACGCGTAGCCGCTGCGCTCGGCCTGAGCCGATGACGTGGGGTGCCCCGAGCTCGGGGCACCCCACGTTGGCTTGTCACTGCTCGAAGACCACCGTCACCGGCGCATGGTCCGACCACCGCTCCGCATGGCTGGCGGCACGCTCCACGTAAGCCTTCACCGCACGATCGGCCAGTCCCGGAGTCGCGACGGCCAGGTCGATCCTCCATCCGGAATCGTTGTCGAAGGCCCGCCCCCGGTACGACCACCAGGTGTACGGCCCCTCGACGTCCGGATGCAGGGCGCGTACGACGTCGACGTAGCCGCCCTCGGACGGGTCGAGGACCTGGCCGAGCCACTCGCGCTCCTCCGGCAGGAAGCCGGAGCTCTTCTGGTTGCCGCGCCAGTTCTTCAGGTCCGTCTTCTGGTGGGCGATGTTCCAGTCGCCGCAGACCACCACCTCCCGGCCGTCGGCGGCGGCGCGGGCGCGCAGGTCCTTGAGGTGGGCGAGGAACTCGTCCATGAAGCGGACCTTCTCGTCCTGGCGCTCGGTGCCGACCTCGCCGGAGGGCAGGTACAGGGAGGCGACCGTCACACCGGGCAGGTCGGCCTCGACGTAGCGGCCGCTGGTGTCGAACTCGCTCGACCCGAAGCCGGTCCGGACGCGGTCGGGCTCGCGGCGGGTGTAGAGGGAGACGCCCGCGCGGCCCTTGGCGGCGGCGGGCGCGTGCACGACATGCCAGCCGTCGGGCTCGCGCACGGCCTCCGGAAGCTGCTGCGGCTCGGCGCGCACCTCCTGCAGGCAGAGCACATCGGCGGAGGTCCCGTCGAGCCACTCCACGAAGCCCTTCTTCGCGGCGGCACGCAGCCCGTTCACATTCACGCTGGTCACAGTGAGCACCCGGGCACGATACCGGCACACTGGACGGAGTCCAGATTCCGACCACTGATGAATGTACGGTTTTCCGCATGCACATACGTCGCGTCTCCTTCGACCACCCCGACGCCGTGAAGCTCAACGACGCGGTCCAGGCCGAGTACGACGTCCGCTACGGCGACGGCGGCGACGCCACCCCCATGGACCCGGCCGACTTCGATCCGCCGAACGGCGTCTACCTGATCGCCTACGACGAGCTCGGCACCCCGGTCGCCTCGGGCGGCTGGCGCGTCCAGGACGCCAACGGGGAGGGCAACCTCGACGGGGACGCCGAGCTGAAGCGGATGTATGTGACCGACGGCATGCGCGGCCGTGGCCTGGCCCGGCGCATCCTCGCCGCCCTGGAGGAGGACGCCCGGGCGGCCGGACGGCTGCGCATGGTGCTGGAGACGGGCGCCAAGCAGCCCGAGGCCGTCGCCCTGTACGAGTCCAGCGGCTATGAGCCGTGCGCGAAGTTCGGCTACTACCGCTTCCACGAACTGAGCCTGTGCTACGCCAAGGCGCTGGCCTGGCCGAGCTTGTCGACCGCCTGGTAGTACGTCCAGGCGGCCGCGTCGCAGGAGGTCTTCTTCAGACCGGAGTAGGCGGCGCAGACGCGCTTGAGGTCGGCGTAGAAGGCGTCGTCCAGACGGGCCTTGTTGGCGTCGAAGGTGCCGGCCGCCGTGTAGTTGCGGTAGCCGAAGTCATGGCGGACGCAGGCGTTGGAGAAGGGGAAGCCGAAGGGGTTGTCCGGCGAGGTGGTGCAGTAGTCCGTGGACCAGTCGAAGCCGTAGGCGCTCCAGGCGCTCTGGTTGGCGCGGGCCGCGAAGAAGGCGTTGTAGCTGCTCGCGCTGGTCTGCGTCCAGCCGCTGAGGACCGCGCCCTTGTCGGCGGGCGCGGCGGCGGCCTCGGTGGCGGGCAGCAGGGCGGCGGTCAGTGCGAGCGTGGCGGTGGCCAGGGACGCGGCTGCGGTACGACGGCGCATGAGGTGTCCTCCGTGGGGAGCGCTGCTCGCTCCGGCGGGGGTCGCTCGGAGCGGCGTCAGCGTTCGCCGCGGGGTTACAGCGGATGTATGCGCCGGCTATAAGGGGCTGGTCAGGCCCGGAGGTAGGCCAGGACGGCCAGGGGTCGCTCGGAGCGGCGTCAGCGTTCGCGGCGGGGTTACAGCGGATGTATGCGCCGGCTATAAGGGGCTGGTCAGGCCCGGAGGTAGGCCAGGACGGCCAGGGGTC